>NZ_JBHXJK010000002.1:59300-153925 GCF_042723255.1 Amycolatopsis thailandensis | reverse complement strand
CGCAACACCCGAAACCGGCAGGTGGGCAGGCCAGGCACACGCCACCTTTGCCTTACCCCTCAATAGGAGCCTCCGGAACGCCGTTCCGGAGGCTCCTGAGCGTGCCCACGCCCGGCTCGGTCACCGGCTCAGGATGAGCCGGGACATGCGCCGGCGGTCCTCGCGGTGGAAGGCGGCGGTGTCGTTGCCGCGGGGGAACGGCGAATCCGGGACGGGGACGCCGAGGAAGGCGCACAGCGGTTCCCAGCCCTCGGCGACGTCGAAGACCAGCAGCCGGTCCGCCTCGACTCGCGACTTGACGTCTTCGACGTGCCGGGTGAAGGTCGCGACCGCGTGCGCGCGGTCGGCGAGACGGCCGTCGAAGACCCTGGACAGGATCGCCGCGTCCGTCATGCGGAGGAAGGTGGCGAACGGCGGGCTGAAGCGCCGCAGCACGGCGAGTCCCGCCCGGCCGACCGGACCACGCCGTCGCAGCGCGTTCTTGAAGATCGTGTTCGACGCGCTGTCGTACCACTTCTCCGGATCACGCACGGTCAAGATCACCTTGGCGGCGGGGAAATGCGCGGCCAGCTCGGCCCAGAACGCCGCGGACGGCCAGTCGATCGTCGATTCGTAGCCACGGAACACGGCGTCCCAGTCGACGTCGCCGCCTTCCGCGGCGGTGATCCAGTCGCGCATCCGCCATGGCTCGCCGACGACGTCGAACATATGGTGGCACGGCCCGAAACCGAGCCGCTCCAGCGCTTCGGCGAGCGAGGCGGTCCCGGTGCGGCCGAAACCGGCTCCGATCACCTTCACGTGGCCGCCCCCGGGTACTCGGCCAGTACGGTCAGCACATCGAACGGGACAGGCCTGGTGTGGTCACGAAACGGGCGCAGCGGAGCGGTGGTGCCGCGATGTCCCGCACCTTTTTCCCAGGCGCTGAAGGCTTCCATGCTCTCCCATTCGCTCATCACCACGAGCACATCGCGGTCGACGGCCGCACCGAGCAGCTCGTTCCCGAGCAGACCGGGCACGCCGAGCAGCTCGCGGCTCACTTCGTGATAGGCGTCGGCGATCGGGTCCGCACCCGATGTGCCCGCCCGGTGCCAGACGAGCACTCGCACCCGGCCGCTCACGCCGCGCCGTCCACGGCGCGCATCATCGCGATGCTGCCTTCGGCCCGGTAGGGATGCAGCTTCTCCCGGTGCTCGAGATGCGCCGGACTGTTCTCGAACGCGCGGAACTGTTCCTCGTCGATCCAGTCGCTGCAGATGTAGTACAGGTCTTCGGTGCCGCCGTCGAGGTAGAGCCGATGACCGAGGTTCGCCGGGTGGCCGCTCACCGCCGCGCCCGCCGCACGCCAGGCCTGTTCGAACTCGGCACCGCGTCCCGGGTGGATCCGCATGGTCAGCATGACGCGAAAGCCTGCTGTAGGGGGCATTTCAGGTTCCTCCGTCCACGTTGATCGTCTCGCCGGTGACGTAGCGGGCCAGATCGCTGGCCAGGAAGGCGACGACGTTCGCGATCTCTTCCGGCTCGCCGAGCCTGCCGAGAGCGATGATGGTCTCGTAGCGTTTTCTCGCTTCCGGCGACAGCTCGACGGTGTCGACGATGCCCGGCGCCACCACGTTGATCCGCGTCCCGTTCGTGCCGATCTCCTTGGTGACGCTGCGCATGAAACCCACCAGCGCCGACTTCGTCGCCGTGTAGTGCGCGCGCAACGGCACGCCGACGGCCGCCGCCTTCGAGCCGATCAGAACGATAGAAGCGTTGGGGGACAACAAGGGTAGCGTTCGCTGGGTCACCAGGAAGGTGCCGGTCAGGTTCGTGTCGACGACACGGCGCCATTCCTCGAACGGCAGCTTCCCGAACGGCACGTGGGAGATCACCCCCGCGTTGCTCACCACGATGTCGAGTGTTCCGAACCGGCTCCGGCAGTGCTCGGCCAGCGCGTCGACGTCGGACTCGACGCTGACGTCGGCCTTGAGAACGCTGTGCCCCGCGCCCAGTTTTTCGCCCAGCTCCAGGGCATCCGCGCTGTCCTGACGATGACACACGACCAGCGTCGCCCCCGCCTCGGCCAGCGCCAGTGTCACGGCCCTGCCGATCCCGCGGGGCCCGCCTGTCACCAGCGCGGTCTTCCCGGTCAGATTGATCCGCATACCCACCTCCGTCGGTCTCTTTTTCATGCCTACCAACGGGGACAACCTCCGCACGGGGCAGGACCTCACCCGCGCAGTGGAGAGGCGGCCTCCCGCCGGGGAAGGCAGACAGCCGCGCCGATCACGGTGAGGCTGGCCAGGAACGCACACTTCGACAGGAGGCCGAAAGTGGAACGCTTCGCGGTAATGTTCAGGATCCGGCCGGGCACCGAGGACGCGGTCCGCGAGCTGCTAGCCAACTACCCGCCGCCCAACCGGGTCACCCCGGCGGGCACCAGGTTGCTCAGCACCTCGGTGTTCATGAAGGACGGACTGGTCGTCCGGATGATCGAGATCGAGGGCAACCTGCCGGATCTGGTCCGCCACATCTCGGCCGAACCCAACATCCAGGAGGTGGAGCGGGAACTCGACAAGTATCTCGTCGACAGCGATCGCCGGGACGCGAGTACCCCGGACGGCGCCAGGGAGTTCTTCCGCCGCGCCATGATGGAGCACATCACCACCAGGGTGGCGCCGGACCGTGCCGCGCCGGTCGACGCGTGAGTGCCGTGTACATCGACGTGCACGGCCATCTCGCGCCGTACGGGGAGACCGGAGGAGGCCCGCCGAGCCTTCGCGACCCCGCCGGTTCCCTCGCCGCCAAACGCGCGCTGGGGGTGCGGATGACGATCATCGGCAGCCCGGTCGGGGCGGGCTCCATGGTGCCCGGCGCCGCCGCGGGCAACTACGATCAGCCCGCCGACCGGGTCCGGGCGCACAACGAGCTCATGGGCGAACTGGTCGACCGGTTCCCCGCCGAGCTCCGCGCGTACGCCTACCTGGACCCGTTCGGCGACGAGGCCATGCTCGGCCAGGCGGCCGAGCTGGTGAAGGACGACCGGTTCGCCGGCCTGCTGATAAACAGCAGTGTGCGCGGCGAGTACCTCGGTTCCGAGCGGGCGGCCGATTTCTTCGCCATGGCCGACGAGACCGGGGTGCCGGTGCTGGTGCATCCGCCGGCGGAGCCGTCGGGCACTGCCGGGCTGCACGGCCACCACGGCCTCATCGAGCACATCGCGCGGCCCTGCGATGTGACGATCGGCATCGCCGCGATCGTGGCAGGCGGCTGGCTGGAGCGGTATCCCCAGCTGCCGCTGATAGCCGCCGCCGGTGGCGGTGGACTCGCGTTGCTTGCCGAGAAACTGGGACTGGCGGTGGCCAGGACACCGGGGCGGGCCGCGTCCGGGCCCCGGCTCGCCGGGCGCGCCGTCGATTCGCTGGCGAAGGTCTACGTCGAAACGTCGTGCCCGAGCGAGGCGCAGCTCTCCGCGAACCTGCGGGTGTTCGGATCCGGGCGGGTGTTGTTCGGTTCGGACTCGCCGCCTTTGCTGGCGCAGCTCGACCGGGTCACCGGGCTGGTGTCGGCACTGCCCGCCGAGGACCGGGACGCGGTCGGCTGGCGCAACGCGACGGCGCTGTTCGGTCTGCCATGGCCCGGGTAGTACGCGCCGAGCTGACCATGACGGTGGCCGCCGGGGACACCGCGGAGTTCGAGCGCGAGTGGAACCTGGTGGCCGCCTGGGTGAGGGAACAGCCAGGCTGCCTCCGCCAGACGCTGTGCCGTGACGAATCCGGTTATGTTCTCACCTCGGACTGGGAGAGCGAAGACGCTTTCTCGGCTTTTGAAAGGAGTAATGCTCAGCACTCCATCACCGAACCGCTACGGCGACTTCGACGCTCCGCGCGGATGCGGACGCTGAAAGTGATCGCGCACTGGGAATGAGCCTATCCTCCCCTGATCGGCCTTGCTCGACAGTTCCTTGACCAGCGCTTCGAGTGGCGGTAGCGTTCATTACCACTAATTTCGGCGCGTAGGGGGACTGCGCATGGCTCAGGGGGGCCAGTGATGATGAAATACTGGGGGTTTCGGTCTTTCCGACAGTGTTTTCTAGACCTTTTTTCCGGTACGGCGCGTGGATTTCGTACCAAATTCGGGTTGCGGAAGAGGATGACGGCCGCGACCTCGGTCGAGGTCGAACGTGCTCGTATCGCCGGGGAACTCCACGACTCCGTCGGGCACCGGCTGGTGATCATCGCGATGCAGGTGCGGCATCTGAGTGTCCAAGTTCCTGAATTGCGAACAAGTCTCGGAATCATCGACGAGTCGGCCACCGAGGCACTGGCGGAGATCCGGGAAATTGTGGGCACGCTGAAGCGTGTTTCCTCGACGGACTCGTCCGGTGAATTGGCGGGAGATATCGGCAAGATCGTTTCGCGTATCCCGGACGGCGCGCTGTCGGTCTCGATGGAAACGGTCGGTGCCGAACGTCCGGTGCCGGAAGGTGAGCGCCGCGTGGCGCTGCGGGTGGTCGAAGAAGGGCTCACCAACGCGATCAAGCACGTGGGCGAAGGTGTGGTCAGGGTGACTCTCGGATATCACCCGCTGACGGTGGCTGTGCGCAGCAGCGCCGGAGCGCCGCGGCGCTCCCGTGTCTCGGACGGCGGCGGGTATGGGTTGCCCGGGCTGCGTGACCGCGTCACCCGCAGCGGGGGCGAGCTCGAGCACGGATCCACCGGGGACGGCGGATTCGTGCTCCGTGCCGCGTTTCCCGTTGCGCGCACGGGGACATGAAGCCCATTCGGGTGCTGTTGGTCGACGATCACGCGCTGATTCGTGACGGGCTCCGCTCGGCGCTCGCCCAGGAATCCGGTTTCACGGTGGTGGGGGAGGCGGCCGACGGGTTCATGGCGGTCAAAATGGTCAAGGCGCTGAGTCCGGACGTGGTGCTGATGGACATCACCATGCCGAGGATGAACGGCCTGCAGGCCACCCGCGAGATCTGCGGACCCGATGCCGCCGTCCGGACGAAGGTGATCATTTTGACGCTGTACGACCAGGATGAGCACGTGTTCGAGGCGTTGCGCGCGGGGGCGAGCGGGTTCTTGCTCAAGGACTGCTTGCCCGCGCAGCTCGCCGAAGCGATCAGGGCCGCGACCAGTGGGGATTCGATGCTGTCGCCGTCGGTCACCAGGCGCTTGATCTCCGAGTTCATTCGCCGTCCCGTGCTCGCCTCGGTCGCCGAATCCGGATTGATGACGCTCACCCCGCGCGAGCTGGACGTCTTCCGGCTGCTCGTCCGCGGTCTTTCGAACGAGGAGATCGCCTCGACGCTCATGCTCGGCGAGAGCACCATCAAGTCGCACGTGAAGCACGTTTACCAGAAGCTGTGCGTGCGTGATCGCGCTCAGGTGGTCATCTACGCCTACGAGAACGGGCTTGTCTGAAAACGCCTACGTTGTCCGCCAACCGAAATCGTCGATGGCGGCGGCCAGTTCGTCCGGACCGCAGGGCGCCCCGCAGTGGTCGCCCAGCGCCAGTTCGGCTCCGGCGGCCTGCCAGAACCGCGCTCGCCCGGCGGTGGCCAGACCGTCCACGATCACCTCCGCGCCCGCCCGGTGCGCCAAGCCGGGCAGTTCCCGCAGCAGGCCGGCCACCGGCGAGTCCGGCGCGGACCCGTCCAACAGCCCGCCGTCCAGCCGCACGCCGTGCACCGGCAAGTCGGCCACCACGGCCAGCGCGCCTTCGCCCAGCCCGCCGACGCTGATCACCGGCCGCACGCCCAGATCGGCCAGCGCCCGCAGGTTGTCCCTGGTCTCGCCGAGGTCGGTGCTCAGGGCGGACATGGGCAGCTCGACCAGCAGCCGCTCGGCCGGGAACCGCGTCTCCTCCAGCACGCCGACCACCCGGGTGAGCAGGTCCGTGTCGGCCGCCTGGTGCGGGCTCAGGCTGATCAGCAGCCGCAGGTCGCGGTCCAGCCGTTGCCGCCACCAGCCCACCTGCCGGCAGCCGGTGCTCAGCAGCCACTCGCCCAGCGGCAGCATCAGCCCGGTGGCCTCGGCCAGGCGGCGGCAGCTCCGGTCGGACAGCGCGCCCACCCCGGGTGGGTCCCAGCCGAGCAGCACCTCCATCCCGTGCACCGCACCGTCGGCCAGCCGGACCAGCGGCCGGTACCGCGCCCGCACGTCCCCGTGCTCGAAAGCGCCCGGCATGACCGCGGCCAGTGCGTCGGTCTCGCGGTCCAGCCGGTTCTGCTCGGGGTGGGACAGCTCCCACTGCCCGTGCCCGTTGGCCTTGGCCCGGCGCAGTGCCTGGTGGGACTCGCGCAGCAGATCGGCGGCCTCGCGGTCCTGGGCGGGCCGGTTGACCACGCCGACGCTGACCGACAGAGCCAGTCCGTGACCGTCCACATAGGTCGGTTCGGCCAGCTCCTGGCGTAGCTCGTGCACCAGGCGCACCGGGTCCGGGGTGTCCGGCGCGTTCTCCACCAGCACCGCGAACTCGGCACCGTCGAACCGGGCGAGAAGCGCCTTCTCCTCGGCCAGCACGGATTTCAGCCGCTGCGCCACGGTGACCAGCAGCTGGTCGGCCACGCGCTCGCCGAGGCCGTTGCGCACCACGGCGAAGGAGTCCAGCTCCAGTCGCAAAAGCGTCACGCCCAGCTCCGGGTCGGCTCTGCCCAGCGAGGTCTCCATCCGCGTGCCGAAGCACTGCCGGTTGGGCAGGCCGGTGAGCACATCGTGCAGGGCCTGCCGGTTGATTTCGTTCTGCAGCAGCAAAAGCTCGGTGCCGTCCTCGAGAACGGTGACGAAGTGGCTGGGCTCGCCCCCGGCGCCGCGCAACAGCGAGGCGGTCAACGACACCGACACCGGCTCGCCGTCGCGGTGCAGTAGCCGCTGGGACTGTTTGATCCGCTCGACCTTGCCCGCCAGCAGCGCGCGATAGTCCTCGCGCAGCACCGGCGTGTAGTCGGGGTGCACCAGCTCGAACAGATCGCGTCCGGTCAGCTGATCCGGGGCGTGCCCGAGCATCAAGCCCGCCGCGGCGTTCACGGTGACCAGTGTGCCGTCCAGGTCGGCGACCAGGATGCCGCTGGCCGAGGACAGCGCGACCTCGTCGAACCGCGCCTGCGCGGTCCGCAGCTCGTATTTGGCGTCCCGCACGGCCTTGAGCAGCGACAACTTCAAGGTCTCCTGCTGGGCGAGGGTGGCGCCCTGCGCGGCCACCAACATGCCCGCGGCCAGTTCGCCGAGCACGCCCACCACGCGTTCGGCGAACTCGCCGGAGGGCTGGAATTCGGGCAGTGTGAGCAGGCCTTTGCCCAGGATGCCCATGGTGACGGTGAGCGCCTGCCCGCTCGCGCAGTTCAGCTCGACCAGCCGGGCGCCCTCGGCCTCCAGCGACGGCGAGTGCTCCTGCCCGCTCTCGTGGATTTCGGCGCACACGACGTCCAGCAACGCGGTCAGCTCGGTCTCGAAGCGGGAGTGCGTCAGCGGCACGTAGCCGATCCCGCCCAGCAGGTACGCCCACTTGCGCGCGAGCAGGCCTCGTTCGTGGCGACCGTCCCTGGACGGCGCCGGGATGTGTCTGCCGGGTTCGGTCATGGGTTCAGGACTTCCGCGCCACGCCTGCGTAGAGCAGCTCGTTCCAGATCGGGTCCTCGGCGATGTCGGTGGGCCCGGCCGGTCGCCAGCTGCCACAGCCCACCAGGCCCGGCTCGACCAGTTCCAGGTCCCCGAGCAGGCCGAGGACCTGGTCATGGGAACGGTCGAGCGGCACCTCGCCGCGCTGCTCGGCCATCTGGCCGGTCGCCGCGGCGATCAACTCCGGCTGTGCGTCGGACGTGACGTGGGTGAAGGCGAGCAGACTGCCCGGGGTCAAGGGTTCCTGGTAGGCGCGTATCAGTCCGGCAGGGTCGTCCTCGTCCGGGATCCAGTGCAACAGCAGCATGCACAGCAGGCCCACCGGCTCGGAGAAGTCGATCAGCCGCCGGACCTCCGAGCTGGCCAGCACCCCGGCCACGTCGCGGACGTCCGCGTGCAGGACGGAGGTGCGGTCGTCGCCCGCCAGCAGCAGCTCGCTGTGCGCGACCGCCACTGCTTCCTTGTCGACGTAGACCACCCGGGCTTCGGGAGCCTCCCGCTGGGCGATCTCGTGCACGTTGCCCACGGTGGGGATGCCCGCGCCCAAATCGAGGAACTGGCGGATGCCTCGCGCGACCATGAAGCGCACCGCGCGGCCGAGGAAGGCGCGGTTGAGCCGCACCGATTGCCGGACCCAGGGCAAGGTTCGCTCGATGTGGTCCGCGGTGTTTCGATCCATTTCGAAATTGTGGCTGCCGCCGAGCCAGTAATCGTAGATCCGGGCGACGTTCGGTGTTGCCGTATCGACTCCGGCCGGGACCCAGTCCCGTGTACTCACCATCACGCACCTCATCGGGTTCGGGAGACGGACCAGCATACCCACTCCGGCCACAACGCCTTAATCCGTCAATCGTGGCCGCCTTCTACCCGATCGGGTGCTGTCGGCGCGGCCGAATGGTCGTAAGGTGGCGACCTTCCAGTTTTCCCTTCAATACCAAGGAGTTTCTCGTGGCCCTCCGGGTGGCACCCGGACGGTGGCCGTTGCTGGGACATACAGTCGCGCTGGTCCGCCGTCCCGTCCGATTCACCGCCGGACTGAGGGAACACGGTGACGTGGTCCAATTGTCATTGGGGCCACTTCAAACATATTTCCTCACGAATCCGGAAATCATTCACCGTGTACTGGTGACGAACGGATCGAGCTTCGGAACCGGGATCATGTTCCGCAAATTCCGGCCGTACGCCGGCAATGGCTTGGCCTTGTCCGACGAGCCTTTCCACCGCAGGCAGCGCAAGCTGATGCTGCCCGCCTTCGGACGGCAGCACCTGCGTCGCTACGCCGAGATCTGGGTCCGGGCGACCACCGCCCTGGTCGAGTCCTGGCGGCCGGGCGAGGTGCGGCAGCTCGACGCGGACATGCACGCCTTGGCCATGACCAACGTGGGCGAGACGCTGTTCGGCACCGAATTGGGCGAGGAGGCGATCCGCGAAGCCCGCCGCTCGATCCCCCTGATCATTCGGCTGGGCATGTACCGGGTGCTCTCCCCGGGCTTCGCGGAGAAGCTGCCGTTCAACCGGCGTTTCGACCAGGCCACCACACGGATGAAGGCCGTCGTGCACGAGCTGCTGGCGGGCCGCGACGCCGACACCGACCACGGTGACCTGCTGTCCACGCTGCTGCTGGCCAGGGACGCCGAGACCGGGGAGCGGATGACCCGGGAGCAGGTGCACGACGAGGTGATGACCCTGCTCACCGCGGGCACCGAGACCACCGCGCTGATCCTGGCCTGGTCCTGCCACGAATTGGGGCGTGACCCCGGCATGGCGGAACGGGTGCGGGCCGAGGTGGACCAGGTGCTGGGAGGGCGCCCGGTGACCTTCGACGACCTGCCCGCGCTGGTCTACACCGGTCAGGTGGTCAGCGAGGTGCTGAGGAAGTACGCGTTGTGGATCCTGATGCGCCGGACCGAGCAGGAGGTCGACCTCGGCCCGGTGCGGCTGCGGCCCGGCGACGAGGTGATGTTCAGCCCGCTCGCCCTGCACACCGATCCCCGGTATTGGGATCACCCGGACGTCTTCGATCCGGATCGCTGGTCCACCGAACGGGTGCGATCGTTGCCGCCGGGTGTGTTCATCCCGTTCGGCAGCGGGAGCCGGCAGTGCATCGGCCACCTGTTCGCCCGGGCCGAGGTGGTCATCGGCCTGGCGACGATCTTCGCGCGATGGCGCCTGGAACCCGTCGGCCCGGTCCGGGTGCGGTACACCACCATGGCCTACCCGCGTGGCATGCCGATGACAGTGCGCCCGAGGAAGTAGTTGTCCCACAACGGAGTATGGAGATTCTTGTGCGTTTGCCCTTGCGTCGCCTCATTGCTGCGGCGCTGACTCTGCTGTGCGTCGGCACGGTGCTCACCCCGGCGCAGGCGTCCGCCACCGAGGCGGCCTGCCAGGACCTGAACATCCCCGTGTCACTGGTGGCCACGCCACTGCTCGGGCTCAAGGACCAGACCATGTACGGCAGGCTGTGCGTCCCGCCGGGTGGCAGTCGCACACTGCAGGTGCTGGTGCCCGGCGGGACGTACAACTCGGCCTACTACGACCCGCCCGGCCTTTCGGAGACCCACTCGTTCCGCAAGGCGGTGAACGACGCCGGGTACGCCACCCTGGCGGTGGACCGCGTCGGCTCGGGGCGCAGCTCCAAGCCGCTGAGCGCGCTGTTGTCCGCGAGCGCCCAGGCCAACGCGGTGCACCACGCCATCCAGGCGATGCGGACGGGCACTTCGGGGCCCGGGTTCGACAAGATCGTCCTCGTCGGGCACTCGCTCGGATCGGCCACCACGATCATCGAGGCGGGCACTTTCCACGACGTGGACGGCGTGGTGATCACCGGGTTCACCCACCGGCTCGCCCCGCTGACGGTGGTGCCCACGGTGGCCTCGCTGACCCCGGCGTTGCCGAACCCGGGGTATCTGACCACGGCGCCGGGCATGCGGTACACCGCTTTCCACCACCCCGGGCCCTTCGACCAGCAGGTCATCGACGTGGACGAGGCGACCAAAGACCTGATCGCGCCCGGCGAGATGGTGGACGCCGTCGTGCTCGGTGTGGTGCTTCCCTACAGCAGGCAGATCAGCGCGCCCGTTCTGCTCGCCATGGGAGAGCGGGACGGCGTGTTCTGCGGCCCACTGGCCAGCGACTGCTCCAGCGCGGAAAGCCTGCGGCAGAGTGAGGCCGGGTACTACTCGCCCGCGGCGAACCTGCGCACGTTCGTGCTTTCGGGCTACGGGCACTCGATCAACCTCGCGCCCAACGCGCCGCTGCTGCACGACGCGGTGACCGGCTGGACGAACGAGCTGGTGGGGCGGTAGCCGCCGGATCGAGATCTTTACGCCGAGCTGTGGACAGGAGCACCGAGGACGTGTTGGGCTGAGACCGGCCGAACCTGACGTGGTCGGCGATTTTCTCCCTGCTACGTCGAGGAGTGGCGCCCTGAGCCTGTCGGAGTACCTCCGGGAGAACTGGATCGACGTCGTCAACGACGCGATCCTGCACGTGGATCTCACTCTGGCGGCGATGGCACTGGCCGTGCTGATCGGGATGACGATCGGCCTGCTCACCTACCGGCGGCGTTGGCTCGGCGCGATGGCGACCACGACGACGGCGGCGTTCCTGACCGTTCCGTCGATCGCGCTGCTGGGCATCCTGATCGGCCCGTTCGGGCTGGGGCTGACGAATGTCCTGTGCGCACTGGTGCTCTACGCGCTTCTGCCGATCACGCGCAACACGATCGTCGGGCTGCGCGGCGTCGATCCGGCCGTGGTGGACGCGGCGCGCGGGATGGGGTTCGGCCGCGCGCGGCTGCTGTTCCGTGTGCGCCTGCCGCTCGCCTGGCCGGTGATCCTTTCCGGCATCCGGGTCTCGACGCAGATCACGATCGGCATCGCGGCGATCGGCGCGTATGTCAAGGGGCCCGGCCTCGGCAACGAGATCTTCGACGGGCTCGGCCGGTTCGGTTCGGTCAACTCGCTGAACCAGGTCCTCACCGGAACGCTCGGGATCATGGTGCTGGCGCTGCTGTTCGACCTCGCCTTCGTGATGGTCGGCAAGCTGACCACCCGGCGACGCCCCCGTGCCGGCCGGGCGGCGGCCCCGGCGGCGTCGACGGCGGTGGCCGGCAGGAGCGGTGAGGCGATCGAGCTGCGGGATGTCGGCAAGCACTACCCCGGGCGGGCGGTACCGGCGGTGGAAGGCCTGACGATGCGGATCCCCGCGGGCGAAATCGTCGTGCTGACCGGTCCGTCGGGATGCGGCAAGACGACGACCATGCGGATGATCAACCGGCTCGTCGAGCCCACCGCGGGCGTCGTCACGATCGGCGGCACCGACGTGTCGGCGCTCGACCTCGACGAACACCGGCGCAACACCGGCTACGTCATCCAGCAGATCGGGCTCTTCCCGCATCTGCGGGTGGACGCCAACATCGGCGTGGTGCCACGGCTGCTCGGCTGGACTCGACGACGTGTCGCCGACCGCGTGCGCGAACTGCTCGACGTCGTCGGCCTGAACCGCGAGCACGGCAGCCGGTATCCGCGTGAGCTTTCCGGCGGTCAGCAGCAGCGCGTCGGGGTGGCGCGGGCGATGGCCGCGGACCCGCCGGTCATGCTGATGGACGAGCCGTTCGGCTCCACCGACCCGATCACCCGCGCCCGGCTGCAGGACGAATTCCTCCGCCTGCAACGGGAAGTGCGCAAGACGATCGTGTTCGTCACGCACGATTTCGACGAGGCGCTGAAGGTCGGCGACCGGATAGCCGTGCTTCGGCCCCGGTCGGTGATCGCTCAGTACGACACGCCCCAGGCGATCCTCGCCGCGCCGGCGGACGAGTACGTCGCGAGCTTCGCCGGCTCGAAGCGGAACCTGAAGCGGCTCGCGCTGATCCGGGTGGGCGACCTGGACCTCCGGCAGATGGCGAGCCCGGACGGCCTGCCACCGGCCCGGCCCGACGCCACCCTGCTGGACGTGCTGGACGTGATGGTGCGGACCGGAAGCACCGCGGTCGTCGTCACCGGGGAGAACCCCGCGCGGCCGCTGGGGGTGTGCGACGTCGACGGTCTCGTCGCGGCGCTCGGACATACCGGCGAGACAACCAAGCCCGCGATCCCGGAGGCGCCGGCCCCCGGTCCGGACACCACGGCGCCCGCGCGGCCTCGCCGTCGACGGCTCGGGCTGCTGGTGCGCCCGATCCTGCTGACCCTCGCCTTGCTGGCGCTCTTCCTGATCGTGCGCGCGCACGAGATCGACTCGATCGAACAGCGTTTTCTCAACGCCGGCGAGATCTTCACCGAACTGGGCCAGCACCTGCGGCTCACCGTGATCTCGACGGCGTGCACCGTCGCCATCGCCCTCCCGCTCGGCATCCTGCTCACCCGCGCCGGCGCCCGCTGGGCCAGGCCCATCGGGCTGGGGCTGGGGAACCTCGGCCAGGCGATCCCGTCGATCGGGCTCGTCGTGCTGCTCGCGCTCTGGATGGGCACGGGCACCGCCACGGCGGTGACGGCGCTCGTCGTCTACGCGACTTTGCCGGTGCTGCGCAACACGATCGTCGGGCTCGACGGCGTCGACCCGACCCTCGTCGACGCCGCGCGAGGAATGGGCATGGGCAAGACGGCCATCCTGTGGCGGATCGAACTGCCGCTGGCCGTCCCGGTGATTCTCGCCGGGATCCGGACCGCGCTGGTGCTCACGGTCGCGAGCGCGACGCTGGCGACGTTCGTCGACGGCGGCGGCCTCGGCGGCGGGCTGGTCGCCGGGATCGGGCTGTACCGCCCGATCCTGAGCCTGACCTTCGGCATCATCGTCGCCGCACTGGCGCTTTTCGTCGACTGGCTCGGCCTGGTCGCCGAGGAGGTCCTGCACCCGCGCGGCCTGTAGCTCGACCGACTTCGAAGGAGGACCAACCATGCGGATGCTCCAGCGCACGACCGCCGTTGTGCTCGCGCTCGTCGCGACCGCGGCGCTCTCGGTCGGCTGCACGATCGGCAAGGACGAGACCGGTGCCCAGGTGGGTGCGGGATCCATCAAGAAGATCGACGCGCTGAACGGCGTCCAGATCCGCGTCAGCTCCAAGGAGTTCGACGAGCAGTTGCTGCTCGGCCAGATCGCGCTCGTCGCACTGCAGGCCGCCGGGGCGAGCCCGCAGGACAAGACCAACATCACCGGCTCCAGCAACGTCCGCCAAGCGCTCACCAGCGGCGCGGTCGACCTGTACTGGGAATACACCGGCACCGCCTGGATCAGCTATCTCAACCAGACCAAGCCGATCAGTGACCCGCAGGCGCAGTACGAAGCGGTCAAGCAGGCCGACATCGCCAACGGCGTCACTTGGTGGGCACGCTCGCCCGCCAACGACACCTACGCCCTCGCCGGCAACCCGGCGACAGTGGCCCGGACCGGCGTCAAGACGCTGTCCGACTACGCGGCCCTGGTGAAGCGGGACCCGGCAGCGGCCTCGACCTGTATGGGACCGGAGTTCAAGAGCCGGGACGACGGCTTCCCAGGCCTGGCGAAGGCGTACGGGTTCGCACTGCCCGACCCGCAGGTGCACCTGCTCAACGACGCCGTCGTCTACCCGAGCATCGGCAAGGGGGAGCCCTGCGGCTTCGGCTCGGTCGCCTCCACCGACGGGCGCGTGGCCGCGCAGCAGCTCACTGTGCTCGAAGACGACAAGCATTTCTTCCCGACGTACAACCCCGCCATCACGATCGCCGCTCCGCTCGCCCAGAAATACCCGCAACTGGAACAGGTCTTCACGCCGATCGCCGCGAAGCTCGACACCGCGACGCTCACGGACCTGAACAAGAAGGTCAGCGTCGACGGCCAGAAGGCCGCCACGGTCGCTCACGACTGGCTCAAGTCGGCGGGCTTCGTCAGCTGAACCGTCCGGGCCGCGGACCTTGGCGTGGGGCGGAACGAAAAGCTGCCTGCTTTCATGACGTTGGGTCCTGCGAACCGCGCCGTCGACCGAAGGGAGCCCGTCATGGCCGCCGAGCCGTTCAGGGGCAGCATCACCGAAGCCGAGATCGCGGATCTGCGTGACCGGTTGCGACGGACGCGGTGGCCCGAGCCCGAGCCGGTGGACGACTGGTCGCAGGGGTTGCCGCTGGCTTACGCGCAGGAGCTGTGCCGTGGCTGGGCCGAGGAGTACGACTTCGGGTTCGCCGAGCGGCTGAACGCCTTCCCCCAGTACCGCGACACGGTCGACGGGCTGGGCATTCACTTCCTGCACGTCCGATCGCCGGAGCCGGACGCGTTCCCGCTCGTGCTCACGCACGGTTGGCCGGGCTCGGTGCTGGAGTTCCTGGATGTCCTCGGCCCGCTGACCGATCCGCGCGCGCACGGCGGGGATCCGGCGGACGCGTTCCACGTGGTCGCGCCGTCGTTGCCCGGGTACGGCTGGAGTGACAAGCCGTCGACGACCGGATGGGGTGTCACGCGCATCGCGCGCGCCTGGGACACGTTGATGGTGTCGCTGGGGTACGAGCGGTACGGCGCGCAGGGCGGTGACTGGGGTTCGGCGGTGTCCGGTGCGCTGGGCGAGGTGGCACCCGAGCGTGTCGCGGGCGTCCACCTGAACCTGGGATCCGTGGCAGCGGGCACTTTCGACGACCCGACGCCCGCGGAACTGGCGAATCTCCAGGCCGAGAAGGAGTTCCAGCGCACCGGCCGGGGGTACTCGGCGATCCAGGCGACCCGCCCGCAAACCCTCGGATACGGCCTCACCGACTCCCCGGCGGGCCAGGCCGCCTGGATCGCCGAGAAGTACCGGGCGTGGACGGACGACAACGGCCATCCCGGAGACGTGTTGCCGCGGCAGAAGATCCTCGACGAGATCTCGGTCTATTGGTTCACCGCGTCGGCCACGTCGTCGGCGCGTCTGTACTGGGAGAGCTTCGCCGACTTCCGGGACAAGGTGACCGCGCCATCCGGGCTGTCGATCTACCCACGCGACATAACCCGCCCCTCACGACGGGAGGCCGAACTGCGGTTCACCGACCTGCGCTGGTTCGAGGAACTGCCACGAGGCGGCCACTTCGCCGCTCTGGAGCAGCCGGAGTCGTTGGTCGAGCAGGTGCGCGGGTTCTTCCGCCTCTTCCGCTGAACGAAAGACCGCCTTGGCGGAGCCATCCGCCGCACTCCGTTTGTCTAGGGTGGAGGGATGGGGGACGCCTTGGACAATGTGGACTGGTCGCGGCTCGAACACAATTACGGCGATGCGTCGGATGTCCCGGGGTTGCTCCGTGGCTGTGCGAGCCCGGACGCGAAGACAGCCTCGGACGCGCTTTCCGACCTGTCGAACAAGCTTTTCCATCAAGGAGGATGGGTGTGCTCGGCTGCGCCGGCCGCGTTGCCCGGTCTGGTCGACCTCGCCGGTGATCCGGCCGTCCATGAGCGGTACGAGGTGGTCGAGCTGGTCGGCTGGCTGGCGGGTGAAGCGGCCGAGGTTTCCGAGCGGTTCGTCGCCCCTGGTTGGCGGCCCGCGCTGGAGAGCGTGAGACCACGACTGCTTGCTTTGCTGGACGACACGGATCCGGCCGTGCGGCGGGCGGCGATCACGCTCGCCGCGAACGGTATCCGTCACCCCGAGTCGGCCGCGAAGCTGCGCCAACGGTGGACGGTGGAGACCGATCGCACGATCCGGATCGATCTCGTGTTCGCGTTGGGTGCCGTGCTCGCCTGGTCGCGGGACGAAGCACTACGCGAGGACCTGAAAGCGCTGTTGGCTGATGAAGACCCACTGATCGGGCTGGCCGCCGTGCATGCTCTGGCCGCGTCCGATCCCGCTGTCGCGACGGACGAGGTCGACCTGCTGATATCGGGAGTGTTGAACGCCGACACCGTGCGGTACCAGGGTTCCGAGTGGGTCGGCCATGGCCCGGCGGCGCTCGTCCACGAGACCGGGAGTTTGTTGCTCGGCGATCCGGCCACGGCCACCGCGTTCGCTCGCGCCGTCGCTCGTTCCGGTGACACGGCCAAGCGAGTCGCCGCGCTGGGACATGTCCAGCAGGTGCTGTCCCAGTGGCGCACCACCACCGAGGAGCTACTGCCGCTGCTGGCCGCGCACCTCGACGACGAATCGCCGGAAGCGCGTTACCGGGCGGCAGCCCTGCTCGCCTGCGTAGGCGAGAGAGGAGCGCCGTACGCCGAACAGTTGATCGCCCGCACCACCGATCACACGGTGCGGGACGCTCGTTCTGCCACGACCGTAGGGGATGCCGCGGTGTGGGCACTGGCCAGGCAGCATCATCCAGGCTGTGTACCGGGTCTGGTGAAACGGCTGTCCGGCAGCCGCCTCGGGTTCGGCTACGCGAGCACCTACTACGACAGGACTATTCCGATACTGGAGCAGCCGGGGATCGGCGAGGTACTGATCCCGTTGCGTGGACACGTCGATGCTCTTCTGGACGCGGTCATCACCCGGCTGGCCAAAGCGCGCCGCGACGCCATACTCGCGTCGAACCTGTGCCAGGTGATCGCGGCCTGGGGACCGAGCACGGCAGCCGCCTTACCCGTCGTCACTCGATTCCTCGACGACGACAAGGTGCGGCCCGCGGCAGCGAAGGCGATCGGGGCCATGGGGCCCGCCGCGGTCAGCGCGGTGGACGCGTTGCGACGCCACACGAGCGAACCTGCCGCGGCATGGGCACTTTGGCGCACCGGTGCCGATCCCGATAGAGCCGTCGCCGCGCTGACGGATCATGTCACCCGACCGGACCGCCGACACACGATGATCGCTCTCTTGGCCGACCTTGGTCCTCAGGCCGCGTCGTGCGTTGACGAACTCCGTTCCTTGAGCCGTTCCGCCGACGACTGGACTCGCGCCGAAGCCGCCTACGCCTTGGCGCGGATCACCGGCGACCCGACCGAGCCTGTGACCATCCTGACCGAATTGGCCTACCCACTCGCCCACGGCGACTGCCTGCCTGTCCGAATCGCCGCGCTGCGTCACCTCGCCGACCTCGAAGCGACCGGTGATCGAGTGCGCGAGCTGGCACAGGCCGTCATCGACAGCGAACGGCGACTCGCCTGTTCCGGCGGATGGCACACCTTCGCCGAGGACGAACAGGCCTGCACCGCCGCATCCACGCTCGTCCACCACGACTGAAGGCAGCGCGGTGATTCCCCGGCTGCCGCTGAAGGAAAAGCCATCGGTGCGCCAGTACCGCTCTGCGGACTTACTCCGGTAACGGAGCTCCTCGGCGGATTTGACCGGCAGGTGGCCATCACGTGTCACTCACGGTAGCGGGAGTCCCAGGGCTGGTTTCACGGGCGAGCCACGTGCAGGAGCATATGCTCCGTGCACGACGAGTGCCGGTCGTTCCCGCCAGTGCGAGCCGACTTCACGAGCGGCGCAATCGCCGTGTTGATTCCGTTGTCGGCGGCGGTCTCGAGGCTCGCATTCCGACGCAATGCTATCGGGATGGTTCACTTTCTGCGCCTGAAGGTATTGCTCGGTCGTTCGCGTAGTGATCATTCGGCGAACCCGGAAAGGCGTGGTCCGATAATCGGTGCGCAGTACGCATCCGGGTAGCTCATCCGGTCGAGAGCGTTGGCTGAAGTACCACTTACGGGCTTCGCATGTCGAATGGTCCGGCCTTGACGTCGCGGCTACGCCTGCGGTCACTTGCGCTTGCGCCGGCGTTGGACGTCACGATCGAGCACTGGACCGCGAGTGCCTGACGCGTCGCGGATGGAAATTCAAGCGGCAAGACGCTGATGCGCGTGCTGGGACGTGATCACCGGCCGAAGCGTTCGCCATCGGCAAAGGTGTCCGCGTCGGCAGGGCCCGGGTCCGCCGTGAACACCACCGCCCTCAGGTCGCCGTCGGGAATGTGGACGGTGTCGCAGTCCAGTGCGATCTGCCCCAGATCCTCATGCTGCAGCAGCATCCGGCTGTCGTGCCGCCCGGCGGCAGGCGTGCTCGCCCAGAGCTCGGCGAACACGACGCTGGCGCGCTGGAGGTCGGCGGTCAAAGACGCCAGGTCTTCGTCCTCGGGGTAGCGGGTCGAGGCCGCGTGCAGTTCGGCCACCAGCAGGCGCTGGAAGCGCGCGTCGTCACCTGGCGATCGCCGCACCTGGCCGCCCTGGCCGACGAACACCCGCCAGGGGATGTTGCCCTCGCGCGGGTGGAGCGAGGGCACCCCGCAGGCCAGCGCTTCCCAAGCCCGGTTCCAGCCGACGACCGTCCACGTGGCGTCGAGCACGCACACCGGCGTGCCCTCTATCCGGTCCACGAGCCGGCGCGCGGCATCACTCAGCCGCCTTGGCACCCGCCCTTCCACCGGCGCGTAACCGGCCAGCGTGCACAGGTGCTCGTACTCCGCCCTGCTCATCCGGAGCGCTCGGGCCAAGGCGTTCAACACGCCGGGCGAGGGGTGCCGACGACCCTGCTCCATGCGTTTCAAGTGATCCGTCGACACGCCTGCCAATTCGGCGAGCTCTTCCCGGCGCAGGCCGCCCGTGCGCCTGCGGCCGTGACCGACGACACCCACCTGTTCGGGCCGAGTGCGTTCACGTCGCTCCCGCAACACCGTTCCCAAAGTGCTCGCGTCCGACATGACCGAAGAATATCAGCGGCATCCGTCAGGAGGGGACATCCTGGCCCCTGCTACGGCGGCCGAATCCCGGAAGAATGACCACCAGGAAGGCGGAGGCAGCGCACGCGAATCCGTGTTGACACATGCTTCGCTCTCGATGTTTTACCGATCGTATTCTCGATGAAGGAATTTTCATGACTGATGTCAACTACCTCGCCGACCGGGTCGCTGTCGCCGAGACCGTGGCCCGTTTCGCTTGGTCACAGGATCTCAAGGACTGGGCCGGTCTGCGTGCGATCCTCGCCGACACCGTAACAATGGACGTCTCCGAGCACTTGGGCACGCCGTCGCAAGAATTGAGTGCCGATGATTTCGTGGTCGCCAGCCAGGCAATGCTGAAAGGGTTCCAGAGTACTCACCATTCGACCTCCAACATCATCGTCGAAGTTGAGGGCGACCACGCCACCTACCGGAGTTTCGTGGTGGCCTACCACCACGTTCCCACCGACGAGGTCGACTGGCTCGTCGTTCGTGCTTTCTGGCACGTCGATCTGCAACGGATCGACAATGAATGGCGGCTGAGGCGCATCCGCGTCGTGCGGAAGGCCCCTTTCGCGGGCAACCCCGAGCTTTACGCGATCGCCAAGGAGGCCCGCGGACAAGGCGGGCGAGAAGTGAGCGCATCGACCGACGACGTGCGCGCCATTCCGTTTCGCATGGCCGCGGCGATGTCCGATCGTGACGTCGAAAAGCTGGTGGCCAACTACACCGACGACTTCGACTGCGTGATGCCGCTGCACCCTGATCGCTCCTTCCGCGGTGCCGACCAGGTTCGCGCGAACTACACGACGATCTTCGCCCGGTATCCGAACGGCCTGGACGCCCGGGTCATCGACTCCGTGGTGGACGGTGACCGGGTGTGGACCGAGTGGGAGATGATCGGCACGCGGGCTGACGGAATCGTCGAGACCATCCGCGGCACCGTCATCATCCGGGTCGAGGACGGCCGCGCCGCAGCGGTCCGCTTCTACCTCGATCCGGTCGATTCCCCGGATGCATCGGCACAGCCGAACATTCTCGACTGAAATCCGGCTCGGCACACGCACTGACCCTCAGGAGTGGATTTTCATGCACCTCACCGTTCTCGCCGCGTCCGGCCCGACCGGACTTTCCCTTACCCGGCAGGCACTCGAACGTGGCCACGTCGTCAGAGCCATCGCCCGCGATCCGGACCGGATCACCGTTCCGGACGCCCCGGGGCTGACCAAGATCGTCGCGGACGTGTTCCGCACCAGCGAGATCGACTCGGCGCTCGAAGGCAGTGAACTGGTGCTGTCCGGACTGGGGGTGCCCAAGGGGACGAAACCGGGTGTGCTGACCGCGGGCGCCCGGTCGGCGGTGGCCTCGGGCGCCCGCGTCATTTGGCTGGGTGCTTACGGCACGGGCCCCTCGGCCGCGGTGGCAAGCGCGCTCAACCGGCTGGTCCTCAAAGGACTCGGAGCGGAGATCGCCGACAAGGTCGAGTCGGACGCCGTGGTCACCGAAGCCGGCGGGACGGTTTTCCACGCCGGACCCCTGTCGAACAAACCGATCAGCCCGGACCGGCGCACCGTCGGGCTCGATGCCTCCCCCAAGAGCATCTTCCGCATCATGGTGAGCCGGGACACCGTTGCCGCCGCGATGCTCGACGAAGCGGAGAACCCGCGGTTCCCCGGCCGGATCGCTGTCCCACTCACGCGCTGACCCGAAGGCCTGGCGTCCGCACGCAGGGTGAGGTTGACATGTGCGGGCCTTCACCACCTGAGGCCGTGTGAAGAGGCGGTCGGCGAGACCTGTGGAGGTCGATCGGGCCGAAGGGGTGTCGCGGGTTCAGTACGTGAAGGTCGCGCATCGCACGTGCTCGCCTCCGACCCATTCCAGTACCGACCGGGTCAAGCCTGGCGGCGCGCACACGTGGAAGCGCCGCCGCCCGGCGGTGCCTGCGGACCGGACGTCGGCCGGCTCGATCCGTCGTGTGTGGACGCGCGCGCCGAGCTCGCGCAGTTCCGCGATCCCCGGTTCCGGTTCGGCGTCGGCGGTGCGCGTGACGAACACGTCGGTCACGGCTGCCACCTCGTGGAGCGCTCCGAGGACGTCGATCGCCAGCGGCAGATCGTCGGCCCGCACGCTCCAGAACAGCTTCAGCCGCCGACCTGACGCCGCCGCGGACGCCGATCGCGCCTGCGCCATGAGCGGCGTGATCCCCACGCCGGCAGCCACCACGACGACGTCTTCGCCGGCGGGGTCGGTGCCGAACTCGATTTCGTCGCCGTCCCCGAAGCCCAGCACGGCGACGTCGACCGACCGGCCCGGACGCCACCGCCCGAGGAAGGCCGTCACCGGCCCCTGCTCGCGGACGGTGATGTCGAACTCGGCGCCGTCCAGCACCGCCGAGCGGCCCCCGGGCCGGCTTGAGATCGTGAACGACCTGATGTGGTCGTCGTTGAGCGATCGGGGATCGTGGTCGCGCATGTGCGACCACCCGCGATCGAGGTGGGCGGAGAAGTCCAGGGTGACGTGCTGCCCCGCACGCCACGGTTTCAGCTCCGCGAACGCGGCTCGCGAGGGCGCGGTCGACGTCTCGGGGCCGAGCCGGAAGGTATACCGCGAGATCGTCGGCGTGATGGTCGATCGGCGGAGCAGCGTCGCCGTGGCGACGGCCAGTGGCTTCCCGTCGGGATCGGTCGTCCCGAGGGAGCACGCGGGAGGACCGTCGATCTCGTGCGCCAACCGGTGGACCGGCGGGTTGTAGGGCGACGGATCCAGCAGTGTTCCGCGGAACGGCAACCCGTCCCGCACGAAACGGGCCGCTTCGACGTGCACGCGGACGGCGAGCTTGCTGTGCGGCAGCAGCGCGGCGGCGTCCGCGCCGACGACGACGTCGGCGCGTCCGCTGAGGTACAGAACGGCACCGGTCTCGACGTCGGGGAAGGTCACGCCGACCGCGGGATCGGCCTGCAGGTTGCCCAGGGTCTGGAAGAGACGGTTCCCGGAGTACTCCGGATAGACGAGGGTGACGCCCTCCGCCTCCGAGTTGGTGAGGATCCGCACGAACCCGGGTGCCCCACCGCGGACGTTGGTGTCCATGCTCACCGTGCCGTGCCGGCTGGAGAGGGCGAACAGGTCGGATCTGCCGATGAGGTCGATCGCATCGGGGACGAGCGGGAGCCGGTCGCTGACCAGCGTCGGCGACGAGTCGTGGGACCGAATCGACTTCCGGTTCAGATACTTCGGGCAGTTGCCCAGTGTCTCTTCGACGGCCACCGCCAGCTGCACGCCGGCCCGCGGATCGGTCGCCGCGAGGGCACCGCCCAGCACCCTGCCCGAGATCTTGACCCGTGACCGGGTCTCCAGATCGATGGCCAGCCCGCCGACCAGCTTCCCGCCGCCCGGGTGCCGGGCGATCCCGCCGTCGCGCAGGTCTTGCCCGGCGAACAACGCTTCCAGAACGGGATCGAAGCCCATCAACGGCTCACGCGAGCGGGCGCGCACTCCCAGGACACCGGCAGCGACGGGCCGGACCACTCCGGCGGCGCCACCGAGCACGGTGGTCCAGACGCGGTCGTGCCCGTCGACCGTGCCCAGCGCGAGTAGCGGACTTTCGGCCATCCAGGCCCCGTACGACACCGGCAGACCGGGGATCGTGGGGTTGTCGCCGTGCACCACCCGCAGGAGCCGATGCATCGTCTCCTCGCCGGGATGCCACGTCGTGTGTGCGGATTCCGCGGACATCGTCGTCTCCTACCGGGCCGTCGTCTGGGTTGCCTGCCGGGGCAGCGCCGGTGTGCGCGGCCCGTCAGTGTCGTGGCGTCGCGGGAGTTGCAGGGCCAGCACGATCGCGGCGAGCACGGCGAACCCGCTGCCAGTCCACATGGCCACCGCGGGGTCGTTGCCGAACGCGTCGATCGTGGCCGCGCTGACGGCCGTGCCGACAGTGATGCCCAGGGTGATGATCGACGTGTGGACGGTGCTGACGAGGGCTCCACTGCCGCCGACCTCGACGACCCGCGTGACCAGCGGCGGATTCATCGTGACACCGGCGAGTCCGACGGCGAGGACCATGACCAGGACCACCGGCCGCGCGTCACTGGCGACCGCGATCATGGCCAGCGAGACGGCGAGCATGGCGTGGCCGAACCGCAGGACGCCGACGGCGTGCCGGTCGGCCAGCTTCCCGACCACCAAGTTCCCCACGAGTGAACAGAAGCCGTACGCGAGCAGGATCAGCGTCGTCGCCGACGAGCCGAATCCGGCGTTCTGCTCCAGGAGCGGGGTGAAGTAGGAGAAAGCCGCGTACGCGGCGCCGATCGTCAGGAAGCTGACCAGGTAGCGCGACCACAGACGGGGCAGGCGCAGGTTGCGCATGTCCTTGGCAGCGTCGTCGGCCGTCGCCGCCTCCCGCTTCGGGAGGGCGAGCAGGCTCACGACGAAGACGACGACAGCGGCGGCGCCGAGGACGTAGAACGTGGTCTGCCAGCTCCACCGATCGGCGATGAAGTGTGACACCGGCAGCCCGACGACGGTGCCGACCATGATTCCGCTCAGCACGATCGAGACGGCCTCGCCGATCTTGTCCGGGCTCCGGGCGAGCCTGGTGGCGTAGGCGATCGACAGACCGACAGCCGCTCCGGCGAGGCATCCCGTCAGGAGGCGCATCAGCGCCACCCACCAGTACTCGTGCACGAGAGGCACGAGCAGTTCGGGGATCGCGTACGCCGCGACCACGGTGAGCAGTGCCTGCTTCGGCGGCCGGTGCCGCAGGACGAAGGCGATGGCCGGGCCGCCGATCGCCATGCCCAGCGCGAAGATCGAGACGAGCATCCCGATCATGCCCGTGTCCACGCCCAGGTCATGGGCCATCACGGGCATCATCGCCGGGATCTGCAGCTCGCTCGACACCACGATGAGCATGGTCAGCATCAGCAGGTACAAGTGTCTCGTCATCGGCGTCCCAACCCTGTCGTCGGACTTAATATGTATTCGAAAGTACAAAAATGAGCGACGCGAAAACCCCGGTCAGGTGGCCGCGCGCAAAGAACCGAGGTGGAGCTCGGCCACCCGCGCGAGTTCGGCGACCCCGGAACCGGACTGCGCGAGGACGCGTAGCCCCGAGATGGCCGAGGAGACCATCAGCGCAGCGTCGTGCGGCGCGACATCCTCGCGGAGGGTGCCGTCCAGCTGGCCGGCTCGCACCGCGCCGGCCACCAACGAGAGCTGAATGTCGGTGTAGCGGTCGAGGAGACTCTGCACGCGCGGCTCCCTGGCTCCGAGATCCGGCGCCATCCGTGACGCCACGATCATGCAGCCCGCGGCGTGGCCCTCCCTCCCGGCGGCACGTTCCTCGGCGAGGACGAGGTCGAAAAGGGCGACGAGGCGCTCGGCGCCTGGCAGTCTCTCATCGGTCAGGACCGCCGCCTGCTGCTCCAGGGCCAGGCTGGTCTGTCGCTCCAGCGCGCGGACGAACAGCTCGTTCTTCGAGGTGAACGTGTTGTACAAGCTGCTGCGCCGCACACCGGCCGCCTCGCACAGCTGCTCGGTCGAGGTGTCGGCGAACCCGCGTACGCGGAATCGTCCGGCGACCGCGTCGAGCACTGCCGTTACGTCGAACTCTCGTGGTCTGCCGGCGCCCATGACGACCACCCTACCTTTTCTGTACTTTGAAATACAAATTAGGTGAGTGTGAGGAGATGCCATGGTGTCCGACAGGCCAGTGCTTGAGGTTGCCGATGCCGAACTCGGCGAGCTGCGAGCCCGGCTGGCCGCCACGCGATGGCCGGCTCCGTGGCCGGTGACCGGATGGTCGGCGGGAACCGATCCCGGTGAGTTGCGGCGACTGGTCGCCTACTGGGCGACTGGCTATGACTGGCGGGCTCAGGAAGCGGCCATCAACGCGCTGCCCCACCACGTCGCGGACATCGCCGGGACACCGGTGCACTACCTGCGTTTCGACGGGGAGGCTCCGGATGCCCTGCCGATCGTGCTGACCAACGGGTGGCCCAGCTCGTTTCTGGAGTTGACCGGTCTGGCCCAGCGGCTGGCCACCCCGTCCAAACATGGTGGCCGCGCGGCGGACTCGTTCACCGTCATCGTCCCGTCGCTGCCGGGATTCGCCTTCTCCCCGCAACGGCCCTCGCTCACGGATCCCTTGCAGACACACGAACTGTGGCACTTGCTCATGCGAGAGGAACTGGGCCTGGCCAGTTACGGTGCGCACGGCACAGATCTGGGCGCGGGCATCACCTCCCGGCTGGCCGAAGCCCATCCCGACGCTCTGGTGGGTATCCACCTCGGTGCCGTCGCCAGTCCGGTCGCCTACGACGACGAGAGCATCACCACGCAGGAGCGCGCCTATCTCGACTCGGTGAAGACCTGGTCGGCGAAGGAAGGCGCGTATCAGCACCAGCAGAGCACCCGACCCGTCACCTTGGCCTACGGGCTGGCCGACTCGCCGACCGGGCTGCTCGCATGGATGATCGAGAAGTACCGTGCGTGGAGCGACTGCGGAGGTGACCTGTCCTCGCGGTTCAGCGACGACTTCCTGCTGACACAGGCGTCGCTCTACTGGTTCACCAACACCATCTCGACCTCGTTCCGGCCGTACTACGAGTACAGCGAGAACATGACGCGCAGAGTCGAGCGAATCGATGTCCCCACCGCCTTTGTGCTGTTCCCGGCCGACCTCACCCGGCCGCCGCGCAGCTGGGCCGAGCGCACCTACAACATCACGAGATACACGGAAATGCCCCGCGGCGGGCATTTCCCCGCACACGAAGAACCCGAGCTGCTCGCGCACGACCTCACCGACTTCTTCCGGCCGCTACGGTGAGAACCGGAGGGTCGATAATGAATGGCGGCTGAGGCGCATCCGCGTCGTGCGGAGAGCCCCTTTCGAGGAGAGTTGCCATCTTTTCCAGGGTGTCCGGATCGGAGCCTGCCATGCAGAGCGCGGTAGTTCCGCCGCGAGCCAGAACCTCTCCGTCAGGCTCCGGGGGAGGGAGACGACAGGCCGGCCCGGCTTGACGATCCACGGATTGCGTCGGCCGCGCTGGGACGGTCTCGGTCCGAGGTGACCGAAAGCGAGGTTTGGGGCTGCCTGGGCGAGGTCCGCACGCTGCGGTGTGCTTGAAAGAGCTACCCGGTCGGATTACAACACTGGAGCAGAGGATGTGTAACTGAAGTCTGCCAGGTCAATTCTCGAAGTGAAGCAAACGAAAAAACCGCCCTACCTGGACCAATTTGCCAAGTGGGCGGCTTTCGTGTCTGTGGACCTTGGGGGAACTTACTACAACACAAAACCCCAGGTAGAAGCCCTGGAGACCCTGCTCCAGAAGCTCCCCGGCCCGTCTACGCCCGCTCCACCGTCCGTTGACCGCCCCAAACTCCGGCGGGCGCGCCAGCTCGACGCCGACCAGGTCCAGGACCTCATCTCCGGGTACCAAGCCGGAGCGACCGTGTACGAACTGGGCGACCGGTTCGGCATCGAACGGCGGACAGTCAGCAACATCCTCAAACGACACGACGTACCGATGCGCCGCCGCGGCCTGTCCCCCGAGCACATCGACGAAGCCATCCACCTATACAACCTCGGCTGGTCCCTCGCCCGAGTCGGCGCACACCTGGGCGTCGATCACACCACCGTGCTAACCAAACTCCGCGAACGTGGCGTCCCTACCCGAGACACCCATGGACGGCCACGGTCATAAGCGACCGCTCAGTTATTGCTCACGTGTCCTGGTCGAGTGTCGGCTGAACAGCCTGCCCGGCCGGGGGGATAGCGGACGGCATGGCGTGCCGCTGCGTGTCGACGGGCGACGCCTTCCCTGCGTTCACTCGTTCAAGCCCGTGTTCGGGCAGTCCCCACGCCGAAACGCAGAACTTCTCGATCAGGTTCGCTATGTCCTCGACTCGTTGGGAGTCTCCCGCCCACGCTTTCGTGATCTTGCTGGTATCGCGGGTGCTGCCGAGTCGTCCCGCCGCCCTAAGATCGAGAAGCCGCAGGACGTGCATAGAAATCCCCGCGTGTTCCTGCATCCGGGCACTCAGGTCCATGAATGCCTCGACCCATTCGGGCACCCTCAGAAGTTCTTGCTGCAACTGAGGGATGCGGCGGCTGATGCGAGCCACGCCAGTTGCCGTGTACTCGTCGTGAAGATCTTCGATGAACTGGTGGTTCATGGCGTCGACCTGGGCGAGTACGCGGCGCAGGCCATCAGGTCGACCAAACCCGCCGGTCAGCTGCTCAGTAGCGAACTTCTGGAACTCGGCCGGTTCGTACTGACCGCGCCAATTGGTCACTTCCAGTGTGGACAGCGCCGTCAGCGTCACGACTTCGTTGCACGCGAACGCAAAGGCAGTGGGTTCGACTTGGTCACGGTGCTCATTCAACAGGCCAGCGAGAGTGCGCAACTGCTGAATGCGTGCGAACTCGTCCGTGCTCCAGAAGGTGCCGAACAGGAACTTCCCCGCTCTGCGCAGCGGGTCACTGGAGTTCAGATGTGCCCTGGCCTCCTTGACGACTGTTTCGCCCAGCTGAGGGTCGGCGTAGCCGACCCAATCGTCAGGGTCGATTCCGACGGCCTTTTCCGCTGCGATGACCGCGGCCTCGTCGAGGATGTTGACACGAACACGCTTTGCCACCTGCCGTACCCGCGCATCGACCCGCACTTTGGCGAAGGTGACTTCGTCGACGCTGGTGTACGCGGCCATGCCGCGCATCCACATGACTCGGTCGACCTCTTTGGCACCGGAGCCACTCTTGGCCTCGATAAGCTCGGTGCGGCGACGGGTCCTCGGGTCGAAGCTTGTTGCCAGCACATCCAGCTCTGCCAACTGATTCCCTTGGAGACCATCGGGCCACACGTCGATCGCGCGTCGAACGAAGAAGCCCTGCACAAACCTCAGCCGGGCGAGTCGGTACTCCCAGCTGGCGCCGATCTCGTTAGCTTCACGGCCGCCTCGCGGACGTCGGGTCGGGTTCGTCATGACCACGTCCCGTTCTGCACCGTCTGACGAAGTGCCGCGAGGTGGAGCATCTCCAGGCGTTCAGTAGGGCCGGCGGAGTCAGCCAATCGCACGCGCATCCCCTCGGGCGAGGTGTAGTCACTCTGGTTGACCAGGGTCCCGTCGCCAGTCCCGTTGCTGAGCTGTCCTTGGGCGAGCGCATCGCGGGCAGCGACGACGATGTCCTTCTTGATGACCTCGAAGCGGTGTCGGTCGCCGGAGGTGGGAACGGTTCGCAGGATGCCGAACTTCTCTACCAGGATGTAGTCACGTCCGATCGGCGTGGCGTTGCCCGCTTGACCCTCGTTGACGAGCCGGTTCATGAACGCGATTGGCGAATTCAGGTGGAAGTCCTCGGAGTAGCGGACTCCGTACTGGATCGAGGCGACCAAGAGTTTGACCTGGTCGGAGATGCCGTGAAGCCCGCTGTCCGCCCGGCCGGTCCCCAGGCCGTGGAACTGCGGGCTGAAGGTGAACGTCTTCTCTCGCCCGGAGGCGGTCTCAATCTTGACGCCGTCGACCAGTCCGACGCGGGTCGCCATCTGGATGAGATGCGGCGGCGCAGCGGTCAGCGCCTCGGCGGGGGTGCCCTGGGCCTGCCTGACCTCTTCCATGAGGCCCAGTAGGTCATTGGTGTCCCGGTCGCCCAGGCCAGCCAGCACCCGCTGGACGCCGTCCATCTTGTGTGCCCACAGGTACTCGTTGTACAGCAGCGATTTGTCGAAGTCGGGCACGTCGCGTCGCTGGATCAGCCTGAAGGCTTCGGCGAGTTCAATGGCTTGGTGGGCGTCGGCCTCGGCGATACCCATGCGCGCAAGCTGGTCGATGACCTGGTCAATGTCCAACGGCAGTCGGCTGAGCAGGTCCATCAGCGGTAGGAGCGCACGCTCGGCAGGTTCAGGCTGACGCTGAAGGAAGCGGGTCGCGGCGTAGCGGAATATCTCGTCCTCGGTGAAGATCGCCTCGGTGACCGAGATGATCTGCCCATTTGCGTCGGCCTCGAAGCCCAGCAGCCTGGCATTGGCCTGTGCCCGAAGGCAATCGGACAACTCTTGCATCGGCAAACCGCACTGGCGGGCCAGCGTCCTGAACTTCTCGCCGGAGACACGCCCCTGCCTGCGTAGGCGCATCAGCAGGTCGGCTTCTTGCGACGTACGCAACGTCGCGTGTACGTACGTCGACCGGCTGTCCTGCTGGAACTTGACGACGTGCTTGCCGATCGCGCACAACCACCGCCCCCACATCTGCTCGTCCATGGGCACCCGCCAACCTCCAACTCGCTCACCGATGACGAAGTATCCACGCTAGGAATCGGGTGCCGCCACGCCAGGTACTTGTCTCGATGCCCAGCGTGTGACACCCGAACCGCTGGTTGTCACGCGCCGCCCAGTGCGAGCCCATACGAGCAGGGAGCCCTGCGCAGTACGACCCCGCGACACCCACGGGCAACCCGATCTTGAACGGATGGATCGCCCGCAGCGCCGTCGTCGTCCCTATTGTCGCGAGCCGGCCATAGCCGTTCTCTTGGTCGGCGTCAGCCGTGTCGGACTGGTCGGTCCGAACGGTGGACAACCTGACCGGCGCGCGGTGGGTGCCACAGCCCCCTGACCGCCAGCACGACCGCCCGCAACGATGGGCGAACGGGCCGGATCCGCTCAGAAGCCGGATCCGGCTGCGGTGGTTACCGCGCGGGGCGCCAGGGCCGGTCCCGATTCTGCATTCTCCCCAGAAGGTTGGCGTAGTAGCCGTCGTCGCGAACCTGTGCGTATCCGCCTTGGGCTGCCGAGCGGTTGCCCAGCAGCGACCAGGCTGCGCTCGCCGCGTCGCGAACTCCAGGGTCGTCACCGTGGCCCTGAGAGATGTCGGAAAGGAGCGCGAGGAGCGCTTCGGTCTCGTCGCCGCTGAGCAGCGTGTCGGCGTCCAATGGTCTGCGGCTGGACATTTTCGCCTTCCTGGAGCTGTGACCTCAAGATCAAGACCGGGGCGGTTCAATGAAGCGTCCCGTCTCCGTGTCGCCGGTAGGAAGTTCAGCGGCGACGGTGACCGGGTGTGCCATCACCGATGCCGGGCAGGCACCGGCCGGCCTTCGTCCATAGTCTGTTGTGCCTGGTCACCGCTCCGATCCTAGATCAAGAGCGCCACCCCGACGATGACGACGAGCACGATCAGAGCAATGACTCCGACCGTCGCGACCGACATGGTCAGCTGGATGGTGCGGGGTACTCGTCGAGCCGAAATGGGAGGCGGGTTCTGCTCCTGGTGCCGCGAAGCAGCCGGCAGGGTCACGAGCTGCGGGCGGGCGAACTGCGGACGAGGTCGGAACGAGTCCCACGCCCAGAGGTAGTGCTCGACGTCGTCGGCGGGCCGCCCGGCTCGCTCACACAACACCGACAGCAAGGTGCGCAGGTGTTTCTTCTTGTCCAGTGGCGGCAGGGTCTTCCCGGCGACGTACGGCTGCACCCCGGATTTGGTCCAGGCGTGCTCGCTGTCGAGATCCCGCATCGCTTCTGCGATCGCCCGCAGGCTCATACCTGACTTGGCGGTCAGCGCCGCCATGGCGGCCATGAAGTCCGCCTCCCTGACGATGGTGGCGATGTCGCGCGGCGGAGAGACGCGCTGCCACAGCTGCCGAGCGAGCCGTTCATGTGCTGCCTGGCAGACCTCGCGGTCGTGGTCACCAGCCTGCAGCCGGTACAGCAGTTGCTCGTAGACCGACCAGGTGGCGAGTTCCGGCTTTGAGGTGCGGTCGCGTTGGCGGCCAGGATCGAGGGCGAGTTCCACCTCGGTGATCGGCAGGCCCGTTTCGAAGGCCAGGAGCGTCGACGGCCAGATCGCACCGGAGACGGGCCGCTCGCATAGCCGCGCCAAGGTCGATCGGAGCAGCTCCGCGTCGAGGCGCCACTCCTCGCCGCGTCCGTTGGTCGGGTTGTCCTGTGTGGGAGGGATGCTCATCGTCGTCACATCAGACCTCGTTCCGTCGCTTGTTCCGCCTCACGGCCGGGGCCGGGGCGGTCACCGTGACAAGCCATCCCGCGACACCGGCCGCGACGGTGAGCGGTTGGCCCAGCACCACCATCACGACGACGAAGACGGCCAGGACGCCGAGCGTGATGATCTGAGCGCGGGGTGCGGCGCCACACGTTGTGCGAGGCGGCATCGGCACCGAAAGCGAGAATGCGGACATCAGGTGGTCACTCCAGTTGGGTGTCAGCGGTTGAGGGCTGTCGACGTGCCGGGGGCGAGAGCAACGCTGGTGGTGGCCTGCCACCGCTCTCGCCGGGGCTTTTCCATCATGGAGGACCGCGGCGGGAGATCGGCAACGCACGCTGTCCGGACAGGACCCCTCTCGAATGTGAGTTGTGTCACCGATTTTGAGCGGATCTCGCCCATCGCGGCCGGAGTCGCCCAAACCTCCGTTGACCTGCGTAAACACTCGTTCCGGCGCCGGTCGCGGTCGTTTCCGCTGGTCACGGACGTCGTCGTCGCGACGCCTCGGGCACGCATCGCCGGAACGCGTAAATCCAGGTCAGAGGCCATGCCTTCGACATCGACCACGCCGACCGTAGGCCCTGACCAGCACAAACGGGTTCGACGGAGAATTCCGGATAAAACGGGCACTATCGGCTCGCGGCGGTGCCAGAGCAGCCGCGAGATGCAGTGCAGCCCCTCTCTCGGAGGTCAAAACTGTCCGGAACTGCTGATCAGAGGCCATCCACACGGGACGCCGCACTCCATAGCCCCTGGTCGACCTATCTTGAGCGTCCACAAAGGATGACCATCGCTGCTGTTGTGCCAGTTCACGCGACTGTGCGCGCATCGGAGCCCCGTGAATGCCCTGGTAGTCGCCTTGCTACGACGCGGGCATCGCCGTGCTGTCTCCTGAGGCCCGGCAGCGAGCGACTTTCTGACGTGAAAGACCTGTTCAACGAGGTGCGGGATACCTGGCCGGCCGCTGCGGGCGAGGCCGACGCTCCGATAGCGCATCTCCTTCGCAGGACCGGGCGCGGGCTTGCCGAGCGGTACTCCTGCCTCAACCGGTTCTCGGGGCTGGAGCGTGAAACTCCCTGGTCAGAGGGCATACGCGGTCGTCGGGTAAGAAACGACGAGCAACTGCGCGGCCGTGGCGGGCGTCGACTGGGGATGCCCAGCTAGCGGCGCGTCGCTGCGGAGGATCTCGGAGCACGCGGTTTGCGAAGGGGCGAGGCCCCGTTCACCTCGCCCCTGACGAAGATCGACTTGTCGCGTCAACTCGCTGGTCAGGGCAGCCAGAAGAGCCAGACCACGGGCGGGCCAGCATCGAGGGGGAAAGGCTGGCCCACCCGTCCATTCCATCGCTGCCGATCGGCGCGGCATTACTGAGCCGCTGGCTCGCCGACCGAGGGCCGACAACGTGTGGCGCAGGCATTCTCCCTGTTCAGGGACGTTTCAGACGATCCGGCACGCGCCTCAGCCGCCTTAATTGACCTGGTGCTCGGCGATGGCGTGGGAGGCTGCGCTGATGCCGCTGCTCAACGACATGCCGCTCGAGCGAACGAACCAGATCTTCCGCCACCCGATTCACCAGGACGGGGTCGGCACCCTGATCCGGCTGATCACCGCGTTGCGGCAATGTCGGAGCGCCGAGGACTTCTACGACTTCCAACAGGACCTGCTCTCGCGAGTGCTGGAGGTCCAGGAACATCGGGCAGGGTGTCGGCGCGTTGCGACGCTGCTCCGACAGGGCAAAGCCGTGCCGGCCGACGCCCCCGAGCTGAGGTCTACCGACCCGGCGACCAGCCCCGAGACCTGGGATCTGGAAGCGGATGTCTGTGAGCGGGTGGACCGTCAGCTGCGGTCGGTCGCGGATGGTCTGGCCTGGCGGGTGTTCAGCTACGACCGGCGCGTCATCATCGCGCTCTCGCGGAATCAGCATCCTGGCCCGATGGCCGGCAAGAAGGGCTTGGCCGCCGAACGCGAGTTCGTGACCAAGTGGTGGCGCGACGAGGGCCGGTTCGTCCTGCTGCACGACCTGACCTCGTGCCTGAGCATCGGCGACGCCACCTCGTTCAAGGAGATCGGCAACGAGTACGAGGCGTACCTGCATGAGATCAAATCCGATCCCAACCGCACCGTGTCACGGCAAGCGCGCCGCCAGCGGATGGCCGAGGAAGCGATCCGCTCCGGTGGCCCGTTGCCCGGCGATTTGCCCGGCCGGCTGGTGCCGCTCGACATTCCGTACAAGACGCACCTCGACCTGCTGGGCAAAGCTTTCGACCTCGCCCACGAGCGTGGCGTCCAGGGGATGAAGATTCCCGGCGGCCGGGCACTGGTGGCGAGCGACATCGTGCGCGGCTACGAATTGTGGTCCGAGCGCGAATTCATCGACCGGACGGCCGCCGAACACCTCCAGGCCGTGAAGCGGGCTCGCATCCTTGATGTCGGGCACCTGGTCTGGGCGCGCAGCGATGACCTCGTGGCGCGCTCGCCGACGATGCCGCCGTGGTCGATCTATCCGCTGTCGCCAGCGTTGTGCGCGCGGCTGATCACCGACTACGCCATGTACTTCGTGACGATGTCCAGCGAGCCGCTGCTGGCTGCGCTGGACGATGCCGGTCTCGCCGCGGAGTGGGTACTCCCTCGCGATCAGGAAACCGTCCAACCGGACGAGGTCGTGCTCCGCGCGCACCGCGGCACTCGAACCATCGAGCTGCGCTGGGCTGAGATGCAGCGGCGACTTCTGCTCGAGATGGCAGACCTCCCGATGTGGGCTGAAGGCGTCGTGCTGCTGATGGACCGCCACGACTCCGGACGGCATCCCTGGCAGTCGTTTAGCGAGGAGTGGAAGGTGTGGGCGTAGCCAGAACGGTTTCACCGGCAGCGTCGAGGTGTGCCTGAATATCGGCCATGATCTCCCGCGCTGTTGCGATCTCGGCGGCGTCTGGTCGTAGCCCAAGTGAACCGACGTTCATCCCGACTTGCTCGGGGGTAGTGAATCCCACGAGCACGACAGCGTTGGGCGACCGGTCCAGGCATCCCCACAACGCGACCCGGATGAGGTCTTCGGTGCGTGGGCCGACAATCGCGCGCACTCGATCGAGCCCTGCGTTGATGATCTCGATTGCGTCAGGCTGGAACCAACGCTTGCGGAGCCGGTGATCTCCATCGCCGAACGCGCGCTGTACATCCGAACGGTAGGTCCCTGTGAGTAGTCCCTGTCCGAGGGGCTTGCTGATCAGGATGCCGACGTTGTGTTCGTCGGCGAAGGAGAACACGCCCTCGGACCGGTCCGTTGGGGTCAAGAGGTTGTCTCGGATCGCCAGGATGTCGGGCCGCACGATGTCGAACAGGGCGCTGAAGCGCGCGATTTTGTCACCGCGTTGATCGGGCGGAGTGGTGAGGCGATCGAGCGCGAACCGATGGGGGCCGCGCATCCCGATGGCCTTGATGAGGCCCTCGTCGCGGAATGCTCGCATGGCCTCGATCGCGGGGTGCAGCCAGCGGTCGTCGGCGCCGAAGTTGGGATGGTGCAAGGCGTAGATGTCGAGGTGGTCGGTGCGGAGGTTGTCCAGCGATTGTTCTAGTTGGCGACGCATGTGCCGGGGCTCGAAGCCGTGCTCGGCGGTGCCGGCGAAGTACCCGCCCTTGGAGGCGAGCACGATCTCGCGGCGGGGAACCTGCGTGACAAGCCTGCCGATGAGGCGTTCGGATCGGCCGTGGCCGTAGACGTCGGCGGTGTCGTAGAGGCGGGCGCCATGCTGCCAGGCGGCTTCCAGCCCAGCTAGGGAGCGTGCTTCGTCGTCGCCAGTGGACCAGCCCATCGGCATACCGAGATTGTTGTCGGGGCCGCCGATGGCCCAGCAGCCGATGCCGATGGCGGGCACGGTGATGCCGGTGGCACCGAGCTGGCGGGTCGGGATCAGCGGGCGATCGACGTGGTGATCAGTGTGGGGGGAGGTCATGCCAGCCTGCTCTGGTCGAGGATGACGGCGAGTTCGTCCTGGATGAACTCGTAGAGTTCGCCGGGCCGCGCGCAGACGAATACCGGTACGGCGGCGCCGCGGGCGCGGGAGTGACTGTAGAGCCCGACGACGGCGATGTCATCGAACCGGTAGAAGCTGAAGAGACGATCACCCGGTCGGTAGTACACCTCGATCTGCGCGCCGTTGAGCTGGCGGAGGGTCTCGTAGGCGCTACGGGTGGCTGTGATGCGAGAGCGTAGTTCGTCGGGAGTCGCGTCGAAGCGGTCGGCGAGGACCGCGACGGTGAGTTCGTCCTCGGGGTCGGCCAAGAACACGCGGATTCGGCTGTTGGGCCTGGCGGCGACCTGAGCAAGTTCGCGGGCGTGCATGTTGCGCCAGGTTTGGCCGTACGCCACGACGATGTCGAGTTCGGTGACCTCGGCGAAGAGTTGTTTCCATTCCAGCTCGCCGAGGTAGGTGGAGCCGATCCGGAGAAGGCCCGCGGTCGCGAAGTCGCGCGTCAGGCTCTGCTGGATCTGAGTCCGTGGTGGAGTGGATTTGCTCGTTTGATCAGCCAGTCGGGTCCAGGCGATTTCCCAGCGGCGATCGCTCGTGGGGATGCCGCAGGCGCGGACGAGTCCGAGGACAAGGGCCTTGCGGGGCAGGCGGCGGCCGGCGAGGGCGTCTTGGACGGTGCTGCGCGGGAGCGCGATCTTGTTGCGCGCGCCCCACTGCTGCAGGGTCCGGTAGGACGGGTTGCCCGCGCGGAGACGCACTGCGCGAAGGCATTCGGCGAATTCGGCGACGTCGGTCGCGTCGAGCGGGTCGATGTCGTCTGTCGGTGATGTCATCGATCTCTGTGGTGGACCGGAGGGTGTCCCATACTGTCCGAAACCTTACCTGTCTTCGTGCCGTTGGTCGCGTGTCGGTGCAGGTAAGGGACGTGCGAATACTCGGACAGTCCGGGTGTGTCCGGTGTGCTTGTCGGCCAGGGCCTCGTGCAGGTCTGCTAAGGATCCACGGCACATCCTGGTGGGGAGCACAGCATGCGCACGCTGCACGGCATCAGCACCTCGACGACCACGGACTGGCGCGCAACTTCTCCGTTTGTCGGCAGGCTCGCGGAGGCAATCCGCGCCACCTCGGCGGATGGCGTCGTCGCGGACCACATCATCGCCGCTCTGCCGGAAGTCCCCGAGACGGATCTGACCAGGCTGGGCAGGCTCGTGGCGGATGCTGTGCCCGGCAGGTTCAGCCTCACGGGAGGCTTGGATCGCCGTCTCCTGTTCGCCGAACGGTCCGTCGCATTGGGCGGCTGGGTGGTCGCCGACCTGTCCGGACAGCCGCACAGTACGCGTGAATGGCCAGCGTGGACGGCCGGTCGGGTGAGTCTCGCTGAGCCCGATCGCTGGCTGTCCGTCGCTGAGTTATCAGGTGATGCCGCGGATCGGTTGGCGCGCCCGAGGGTCCTGCTGGCGTCGCTTTATCACCCGGAGTGGTTTCCGCTGCCTCGCTTTCCGTTGGCGATCTCTGACCTTGCACGGGCTGCCCGGCTGACGCTGATGGGGCAGGTGCGGTTGATCGACATGCAACTGGGCTCCTCGCTGGACGACATCACCCAGTGGGTTCATGATCACGGCCCGGACATCGTGGGGATCTCGGCCACGTTCGGCCAGCACGACCTGATGAGCGAGCTGCTCGACCGGCTGGACCGGATGCCTGTTCCGCCGTTGGTGCTCGCGGGTGGCAGCTTGACCGTGCGCAACGAGGCGATGCTGCTGGAGCAGTACCCAAGGCTGCTCATCGCCCGCGGGGCCGGCGAGCCGACGATCGCTGACACGATGGCGCACTTCCACGGCGACTGCGAGCTCGCGAGCGTCCGCGGCATCGGCTATCGCGGAGCACCTCGGGGCGGGGCCATCGCGATTGGCAGCAGGCCGCGGCACACTGCGGTGCAGCCGAACCGGCTCCAGGACGACTTCCTTCCCGAACTCGACCTGCTGGACGCCACCTTCGCGCGCAACGGTGTGGCGCAGCTGGAGATCTCCCGAGGGTGCACCAGCCATTGTTCGTTCTGTCCCCGCGGGCACAAGGGCTCCTGGTCCGGCGGCAACACCGACGGGCTGCCGTGGATGCTCGCCGAGATCGGCAAGGTCGCCGATCGGCATCCGGCGATCTCGCGCACGCTCTACGTGGTCGACGAGGAGTTCATCGGCCGCGGCGAGGACGCTGTCCACCGGGCGCTGGACGTCGCGAGCACGATCAGCGGTGCCGGGTTCACCTGGGAGTCGTCGTGCAGGATCGACCAGGTCGTTCGCCCGGATCGTGATCGCGCCTGGCACGTGGAGCGCGCCTCGATGTGGCGCAGCCTGCTCGGCGCCGGCCTGCGCAGGATGCTGTTCGGCGTCGAGTCTGGCGTGACCTCGATCCTGGAACGGTTCGCCAAGGACAGCACAGCCGAGCAAAACGCCCTGGCGATCCGCACCCTGTCGGCCCTCGGCGTGCCGACGCGGTTCACCTACATCACCTTCGACCACCTGATGACCGCCGACGAACTGGCGGCGAGCCACGCCTTCCAGGCCCGCACCGATCTGCTGCTGCGTCCGCTGCCCGAGCTGTCGGTCGAACAGATCGTCGACGGCGTCACCGACCCGGACTTCGTGGCCGAGCACGCGACCGGGCGACCGTTCTACACCGAGATCTCCTACATGCTGGTCTCGATGGAGTGTCTGATCGGCGCCCCGTACACCCGCGCGGTGCAATCCCAGGGCCTCGCCGGTTCCGCGGACCCCGCGATGGGCCGGGTCGAGGCACAGTTCGCGGACTGGCGGATCGGCGCCTGTTCTCGCCGCGCGCAAATGTGGGTCGATCGCCACTTCGCTCTCGACTACACCCTCAAGAGCTTGGAGAAGATCCTCGACGGCCTGCCCCGCCGTCGCCTGCGCGCCGCACGGGTCGTCCTCAAGGACGGCTCATTCCGAGTGCTCACCAGGATGCTCGACCTCATCGGCGCCTACGGTCCGGACGTACCCGATCCCGGCCTGGATACTGCCGTGCTCGCGCTCCTGGACACCGCGTTCGGCGAGTTGTCCACGACGATGTCGCTCGCGATCGAGCACGTGCTTCCGAGCCTGCCAGCGACGAATGGGCAGCTACTCGATCACGAATTCACTCGATGGTGTGACGCTGCGGGGTGGCGTCTGATCAACGCGAACGACCCATGCGGCACCTGACCACCACCGTCGCTCCGGCCACCGTTCGAGCTGCCGGAGCCGAGGTGTTGCCTCGCTCATCCGCCGTCACAACAATCGGTGGTCGTGCCCTCCCTGGGTCACGGTCGCCACTGGGAGGAGCCGCACGCGTGCCTGGCCGCTTCATCGCGTTGGAGGGGACCGACGGAGTCGGCAAGACCTCCCTTGCGCGCCACCTCGCTGACATCAGCTACGAGACCGCCGTCGCCCGACTCTCGCAGCCTGCTGCGCACCGCCCGGCGCAGGGAGACGCTGGGGCGTTGGCGTTCGTCTCGCGCAGGCAGATCTCCGAGACCTCGACCTACGCGGCCACCTTGATGGAGCACCTATCCACCATGCTCTGGCACAGCGGAGACGCCCCAGACCTCTCCGACGCATTCTGGGTGTCTCTGCAGGCAGCGTGGTTCACCGCGCACACCGAGACCGTCGTGGGTCCGCTGCTGGAGGCCGGATTCGATGTCATCGTCGATGGCTGGCTGTACAAGTTCTTCGCCAAGCTGCTCCTGCAAGGATTCACCGAGCCGGATCTCGCCGTGATCTTCGACCGCGTGCGGATGCCAGACGCGGTGATGCTGCTGCAGGCCGACGCGGGCGCGGTGTACGACCGCCGCCAGGACTTCCGGCCCGCCGAACTGGGGATGCACGCCAGCTACGGCGACCTCGACGACCTGGGCCGCGACACCTTCGTCGACTACCAGACCAAGACCGCCGCCAACTTGCTGACCTTCGCCGAACGGCACGGCTGGCACACGCTGGAACTCGACCCAGACGAGCCCATCCCTGCCACCGCGCGGCGGCTCGCGCCGACCATGGCCGAGCTTCGGACACCGCCCGGACTTGCGTCGATGGCGGCCACGACGAGGAATGGAGAGGTGCCACGATGACCATGACCAGCCCGCTCGCCGCGCACGGCGGAACGAGGGTCCTGGACCTTCCGCAGCCCCACTATCAATGGCCTGCCATCACCGGCGAACTGGAAGACGCGGTCCACACGCAACTCCACCGGTCCCTGTCCGACCGGGATGCCTCCGGCGTGATCGGGGAGTTCGAGGCAGCCTTCGCCCGATTCGTCGGAGCCCCTCACGCCGTGTCGTTCGCCTCCGGCACGTCGGCCATCCACGCCATGAGCCGCATCGCCGGACTACGACCCGGTGACGCGATCCTCGCCCCGGCCTACACCTTCTTCGCCACCGCCACGCCCTTCGCCTACGACGGCATCGAGGTCCGCTTCGCCGACGCCGACCGCTACGGCAACGTCACCGCCGCGACCCTGGCGGAGAAACTCACACCTGCGGTCCGGGCCGTCATCGTCACGCACATGTGGGGCAACCCGTGCCCGATGGACGAGATCGTCGAGTTCTGCCGCGCCCACGACCTCCTGCTGCTGGAGGACTGCTCCCACGCGCACTTCGCATCGTGGCGAGGACAGCGGGTCGGCACATTCGGGGATATGGCGGTGTTTTCCACCAACCAGAAGGCGATCACCACCGGCGAAGGTGGAGTCCTCGTCACCGCGAGCGACCGCTACCGGGAACTGGCGTTGCTGTTCGGGCACTACAACAAGCGCTGCCAGAAGGAAATCGACCCCCGCGCCGAGTACTACCCGTACGCCTTCACCGGAATGGGCCTCAAACACCGCATCACCACGCTGGGCGCTGCGATCGGTGTCCACCAACTCGACAACGCGGCCGACATCGAACGCCGCCGTCGCGCGATCCTCGCCCGGTACGCGGCGGGCCTGGCCGACAACACCGTGATCGCCCCCGCGGTCGTGCCCGAGGCAGAGGGACAGCATGGCCTCTACGTGATGGGACTGCGGTTCAACCCGGAGAACGCCTCGGTTTCGCGCGACGAGTTCGTTGCCCTCTGCCAAGCCGAAGGCGCCACGGAAGTGGACGCCCCCGGCTCGACCCGCGACATCAGCCCCGAGCCCCTGTTCTCACGCCGGGACCCGTTCGCGCAGTGGGTACCCAGCACGCCGCCGACCACCGACATGCCCGGAGTGACCACGTTCGCCGACACCTTCATCAAGATCCCGCTGTGGGGCTACGAGGGCGACGAGCCGCTCGTGGCCGGCTACCTCGATGTCCTCGCCAAGGTCTCCGCCGCGGTCGCCCGATGACAGCCGCACCAGCCTCCGAGCACGCGAGCGCGCGCGTGGAGGCTCGTCATCCCGTGCGAGTCGACATTGATGGAGACTTCGCGCTCGACGACCTGCTGGCCCTCCCGGAGGCTGGCCCCGCGCGCAGGCTCCACGCCGTCCCCACGACCCTCGCCGCGTTGCGGCGACTTCATGCGGCCGACGACGCCGGATCGACCGCCGGTGCTCCGCGTGAGCTGGTCGATACGCCGTCCGCGCCGACCGAGGCCGACGCCGTCCTCCTCCACCGGATCGAAGCCAGCAGCTTGTTCCGGCCACCCGTCCGCGAGCAGGTCGCGGACCTGAGCCCCGAGGTCGGCGCGGCCTGGCTGGCGCTGGCCGCGCGCTGGGTTGATCTCTCCCAATCCAGCGGCGACCTGCGCTTCCTCAACACCGCGTGCAAACTCACCGGTGCCGCTTGGCTGCACTATGAGCGTGCTGGCGGGCTGTGGCACGAACCGGGTCTGACCGGGCAGATGGCCGCCGTGGCACGCCAGCTCGATGAGGCCACCGATCGGCTGCGGCGCCGGTTGGCCAACCGCATCGTCCTTAACGAGTCCGCTGGCATCAGCGAAGAGGCGCCCTGGCCAAGTCGGCGCGGTACTGCGGACCAGGCTCGAATCACCGTGCTAGCGAGCGCTGGTTCTCGCAGCGCCGGACGCCTGGTCACCGCAGCGACCACCGCGGGGCTGCCCATCCAGGCCGTGTGCTGGTACGCGCCCTCGCACACCGGGCCGACGGAGTCGTCGAACTACGCCAGCGCCTGGTACCCGCCAGCCGCACCTGGCCCGACGACCTCGCCCGAGGTGCCGAGCGGCGTGCCCACCACCACAGCCCATTCGTGGGACGATGTGGCCGCAGCGGTCCGAGCCACCGACGCTGACGTTGTGCTCCTGGTCGGCATGCCCGTGGTTCCCGACCACGTGCTCGGCGCCGCCAGGCTGGGTGTGCTCAATGCGCACAACGGCGCCCTGCCCAGTTGTCGCGGCATGGACGCGGTCGGGTGGGCATTGCTGAACAACCAGCCAGTCGTGTGCAGCCTGCACCTGGCCCGTCCTATGGTCGACGCTGGCGAGGTCATCGCGGCGCATCCCGTACCGATCGCGCCCGTGGACACGCTGGCTGCCAGAGTGAAAGCCACTCAGCTCCAGCTCCTGCTGGCTGGCGCCGCGCACATCGCGGACACGGGCGCGTTACCCGACCTCACCCCGCAACCTGCGGCGGGAACTCAGTTCTACCGCCTGCATCCCCATCTCAAGCGCCTGCTCGACGCTTCGCCCTACGCCTACGACGATGGCCCTCGACGGACGGTGATCCAGCCATGACCAGCTCACCTCATCCCAGCTTCGCCGCGCTCGGCCACATCGACTGGAACGACACCACCTCGATCCTGCGCGGCTGCACACCCGTGTTCCAATCCCTGGCCAGCGATCCCCTTCTGCTGTCGGCCCTCGTCGCGGGCATCGCCGATGACTCGCATCTGGCCGACATGTGCGAGGGATACGACTTCATGCACAAGCTGGTCCTCTACGACGCGACTGACCTCGGTGTTCGGCTTCGGCTGCACGTCTACCGGGAGGGATTCTTCGATCGGCCGCACAACCACCGGTGGAGCTTCGCCAGCCATATCCTCCGTGGCGGCTACACCCACCGCATCTTCGGCCGCGACGATCAGTTCGGTGAGGACACCGACCCCGACAGCCTGCTCCCCATCCATGAACGGTTCGAACAACCCGGCTCGACCTACGCCCTGCACCACACCAGCGTGCACACCGTTCAAGCCGAGGCTGACACGATCTCCCTGCTTGTCCGCGGCCCTTCCGCCAAGCAGAGGTTCCTGATCGTGGATGCCGCTGCGGGTGGCTTCTTTTGGGTCTACGGCGCAGCTCAAGAGTCACCCGAACAGCGCGCCAGCAAACGCTTGACCCGCGACCAACTCGCCAACACCATCACCCGCATCCAACGCCTTATCGCGGACCTCGACTCGGCGAGCCGATCCGCAACTCTCGACGGAAGGTAGACACACCGTGACCGACGACGCTTGGCAGGGCATGCTGTTCGGCGCCACCTCAGCCGAGGGCGAGACCATCGAGGATGGCCCAGTCGATGAGCTGCGCGTGTGTGCGCTCAACGTCAATAGCCCCAACCCCAGCCGCGCACAACGCATCGTCAACTGGCTGCTGGCAACCAAGAGCAACACTCTGGTGCTGACCGAGATGCAGCCCTCCGAAGGAGGCCGCCACATGTTGGCCGCCCTCCAGGCGGAGGGATTCACCACCACGTGCCCGCCAGGCTGGAAAGACGTCCGGTACTTCACCGCCGTCGCCACCCGAGGCGTCGAGGCTGTTCCTGTGCAGCCGGCCGGGTTCGATCCCCGTATCGCCGCTGTTGACCTCACCAGCGACGCCACGGCCGTGCGCCTCGTGGGCCTCTACGGCCCGACCAACGGCATGACCCCGGAAAGCAGCCACCGCCGCCGGGAGTTCCAACGTCGGTTCCTCGACTATCTCGCCGAGATCAACAACTCAACGCTGTGCGTGGCGGGCGACCTCAACGTCGTCGAGCCCAATCACCGCCCGCACCTTCCGGCCTTCGAAGACCACGACTACGCCTTCTACACCGGCCTTCTCGCGCTTGGTCTCCGTGATGCCTACCGCGAGCTCAACCCTGCCGGCGGCGACCACAGCTGGCTCAATCCGCGCTTCGGCAACCAACGCCTCGACCACAGCCTGGTCAGCGCTGGCGCAGGGAACATCCGAGCTTGCGCGTACGACCACACCACCCGAAGTGATGACCTGAGCGATCATGCCGCCCTGCTCACCACCATCGGGCTGTGTGCCGACCGTGCGGCGATGAACGGCCAAGGCGCCGGGTAAGCAACGACCGCTCGAGGTGGGTGCTAGCCAACCAGCGCAGGAGTGCCCAGGCGAGCCAAGAGCTTGTCACGGAAGCGCTTCATGTGCGGATCGAACCGATCATGTGCCCACTCCGCGGGGTCGTCCAGCGCGAACCAGCGGACCCCGTTCGCTTCTCGGGGGTCCGCCACGATCTGCATGTCCTGATCGGCGGCCAGCACGAACCAGAACGACACATCCGTGTGGCTGTGCTCGCCGCGCGTCTTCGTGACCGTCAGGAACAGTGGCTCATCTCCGAATCGCGAGTGAAACTCACCGTCGATACGCAACTCCTCGGCGGCTTCCCGCAGCACCGTCGTACGCGGGTCCTCGCCGTCGTCAACGTGACCGCCGGGGAACAGCCACAAGCCCGCCTTCACATGATCGACCAGCAAGACCGAACGTCGCGCGTCGTCAAACAGGGCGAAATAGACGCATAGGTGCTTGTCGGGCGTGGCTGGTCGAGCGATTCGGAACAAGGGCGCGCCCGACCGGATCCACTCCAACGTGGCTGCCCTGTCCTGGACCTCGTGGTCGTCGAGGGGGGTCACACCTGCTACCAGGTCGTGCACCACGTCCCGCGGATCCTGACCTGCCACCGTCATCTTCGAAGTCCTCCGCCACGTTCGCGCTCAGTTCGAGCCGCTGCTCCCCAGCAGCGACGTTTGCCGACGCCCGAGGGCGCGTGGCGGGACCCTAGCAGCGCTCCGGCAGCAACTCGCGGAGCACACGCCGCCACTCGTCTCGTCGACACGGAGGGCCTACGCAACCGCCCTGGTCAGGTCGAGTGCCAAGGTCATGGCAGAGTGGTCGGTCAGTCCGTCCGTTCGCACCGAATGGTCGTATCGGCAGGCAAGCACCGCAGTACGGTGCGCCCGGCTTACGAAGGTGTGGTCGAACCGATACCCGTTTCGTTCACCGTTGGCGGATGGCCGACCAAACCATGAGTAGTCCATAGCGGTCGGTTCTTTGATGCGAAAAGCATCGTCGAATCCCGCTCGGCCAAATGCACGGTAAAAGTCGTATTCCCATTCACCAAATACGGCATAGCGTGGATCGTGGGCCGGTTCCACAACGTTGAGATCGCCGCTAATCACGACGGGACCGGGCACGTCAAGCACCGCCTCGACGGTTGGCAGCACGGTCATGACACGTTCTTGAAAGGCGCGTTTGTCCTGGTTGCGGCGAGCCGCCGGACCTCTCGAGGGCACGTAGAGGCCGAGAACACCGATCTCGCCGGCCGGTAGAGCGGCCCGTGCGGCGACACAGCGATGCCCCATTGAGCCAGCTCCAACATCGACACCCGTCAGCTCGACGCCTCGGCCTGCTACGAGCACTCGATATCGATCATTCTCAGACGGCTTCGGAAGCGCTACTCCGAAGCCGTCGTCCGCAAGCAGCTTAGCCAGTTCGTCGCCTGACTCCCCTGCCGATACCTCAGTCAAAACAAGGACATCAGCACCACTATCAACCAACCACGCGGCTTGCCGACGAGCCCTCGAAACACTGGCTCGCTGAACGTTGCACGTGAGCACCAGGGTCTCGCGAGTTCGGCTCATAGTGGACTCGACTTTAACGCGGACGTCGTGCGTGTAGAGCGCTGCACCGTTGATCCAGACCTCACCCGTCACCGTGACACGTGCGAGGTACGTCCACCAGCGGAGACGCCAGATCGTACGATTTGCTTTCACCATCGCTGAGGAGCTCGATGTCCAGTACAAGCCGGTCCTACCTGGCCTTCGTGCCGCAGCACACGGCAAACAGCCACGGCGTGCTGGCGGTGGTCGAGCGCGGCGATGGTCCCGAGGCTGAGACCCTCGTGGCCCTCTCCGATGCCCCATCGGCCACCATGCTGGCGTCGGCGCTCAACGGCGTCCTGCTGCACCAGGTCACCGCCGAGCGGCGTCTGGAAGCGGTGTTGGACGGTGCACCCGATCCGGTGCGGAAGGCGGTCTCCGCACTGCTGCCTGTGCTGGCCACAGCCACCGCCGATGACCCGGCGGCCCTGCGAGTGGCCCGGCAGCTCCCGCCTGTCGGAGACGGTGGCTTTCTACAGTTCCCGACGACCAACTGCCCTGGCCGGTGCGAGTTCTGTGGGACGTGTCGTGACGACTGCGTCGACTGCCCGGAGTGCGCCGACGGCGGGTGCGAGGTCTGCCTCCCGGTGACGCTGACGCCGCGCACGGCCGCGGTGCTCGGCCATGCACTGGCCATCCTCGCCGACGAGGCGTACGACTACATCTACCGGACCGGAATGTGCCGCGACGGAACGCCCGGCCCGCTGGGCGCGGTGGTCCCCTGCGTTGCCGACCAGGACGAATGGTTCCTTCGCCGCTACGCCCGTGCCTTCGACGACCTCAGCTCGGATCTCCAGATCGGCCGGTTCCCCACACCGACCTGTACCGCCGAGGAGATCGCGCTCGACCTGGCGATCCAAGATGCCGAGCGGCTCTACCACGACGAGGACGAACTGGTCGCGGACTTGGAGACCGAGCTACCGGCCTCGCGATCTGACTACAACTGGGACACCCTGCAGGACGTTCTGTTCCAGGACAAGGACTACGAAGGGCTGCTCAGCTACCGCGTCCCGCTTGAACGAGACGAGGCCGAGCGGTGGTTCGAGGAGTTCGGCAATACTCCGCCGCGCGACCGTCATCGTGGCTTCCGCCGATAGCTGTAGCCCCGTTCGCCGTCCGGCACGCCTTCTGGCGAATGACCTTGTCTTGAGATCGCTGGACGCCCCCGGTGACGACGGCCGGCTGCGGACTCACAGCCGTCGCAAACCATCCAAAACTCGCTGGAGGAATCCGAGATCCGGCTCGACGCTCTGCCGAATCGCCCGCGTCGCCGCGGCTCTCTCGTTGACGAAATCGTCGTCACTGTTCTCGGCTGGTGGCTCGTCGCCGAGCCTCCCGACACGCGGCAGGTACGCGGTGACCGCGTCGCGTAAGTCGTCCCTCGGCGGGAACAAGAATTCTGGTGGCATGGTTGGGTTGTCATCGCCAGGAACGACCCGATGCAGCCCGACATACTCATCCGGCGGGTCGCGGATGAGCGCTTCTCCAGTGTCGGCGTAGCGGCGAACACGCGCGCCATGCGTGACATCGGCGGCCACGCGGTCATCGCCGACGCCTCACCCATCTAAGCGGGTGAAGACCTGTGTCGTAGTTGGGAGCAATCATGGCTGCGGCAACGCTCTCCGGGCGTCGTCGCCCTTATTGTCCGTCGTGTCAGATCAACTGTGCTGTCAACGCAGTGAATCGTTCATGCGTGAGAGCTTCCAGAGCGCTGATGCGGCGGACATGAGGCGCCGATGTGGCGGCGAGCGCAGTGACCTGCGGGTTATTCCAGCTGTAGGTGGCATACGCGCGGGTTTGGCGGCGACGGTGGACATGTCTAAGTCCCGATGAACGAGACGACCTGGCCCGATGCAAACGGTCAGGTCCTGTGTCGTGCACGTAACGCTTGCCAGTCAACGGGTCTGATGTAGTCCGGATGATCGGCGGGGATGATCAGCGTCGCTTCGGGATCGTCGCTGAGCCGTTTTTCGTTCGCCCATCGGACTTGTGCGGACGAAAGGGTCGGTGGTCGAAAGTAGACTTGCCGGTCGGCGCGCCATGCTCGTGCTTGCGCAACTGCCAGGAACACCAGCACCGCAACGAGCAGTGAACCGAATGCGCAACCAGCCGCAATCCACGCGACCGCCATCCCGACGTCTAGTTCCTCGTGGACGTGACCGAGGTGGCGACCTGCGCTGCTGGCTGTGGCATCCACCTGAGCCAGCGGCGTAGGAGTCCAATCAGGCCGGTCACCTCGGCCAGCTTCGCTGGTGCAGCGCCGAGCCCGAGGTCGGTGAGCTGGTAGTAGCGGCGACGTGGCCGACGGGGGTCGGCGGGGTCGACGTCTTCCCAGCGGGAGCACACCAACCCTGCGGTCTGCAATCGAAGGAGGATCGGGTAGGTCGTTCCGGGCAATAGCCCGGTTCGTTCGTAGATCTCCAGGCCGTACAGTTCTTTGTCCGGCTCGGCAAGGAGAGCGCTCAAGACGGCTCGCGTTTTCTTCGTCATCGGGGCACCTCTGGATGGGCTGGAATGGCAGTTATCCGTGGTCGCCTGTAATCAGGCTTCGGGTGCGGTGTAGCTGCTGCTCGAAGGCGGACGCGCTGGTGTCGCGTCGTTTCCAGCGGACGGCCAACCAGCGCAGGGCGGCGGTACGACGCGCGGCGACGAAACGGCGGCGCGCCTGGCCGTCGTTGACCCCGAGCTCGGGAAGGAGAGCGAGCCACAGGTCGTCGTCGATCGCACGCGCGCTGGGATGCTCGATGAGTTCCGCCGCGTCGTAGGCGGCGTCGGAGTGTCCTGCGAATTCCCAGTCCAGGGCGTAGATGGCGCTGATGAAGTCGTGCCAGTGCCAGTTGTCCAGGTTGCCGTCGCCGTGGGAGAGCACACGTGGGGCCGGTTCGGCGAGCACGGCGGCGTCGCCGCGGTCGTGCCAGATCCCGATCATCGCGGCCATGTCGCGGCTGAGTGGTTCGTCGGGGTACTGGCGGAGTTGCTCGGGCCACGTGGTGATGCGCCGGATGAAGTCGCTCGCCGAGTCCAGTCGGCCCAGGCTGGCGAACGGTCCGAGCGGAACCTGGCGGATCTGGTCGAGGGCGGTGACCATCGCGGGGAGGGCGGTGCTCGGCCTGTCCAGTGCGGTCATGGGGCGTCCGGGTACAAACCGCAAGCCGACGGCGGGCAGTTCGGGATGCGGGTCGTGCCACAACGCCGTGGACGTGGCCTTGACGTCGTGGTCAGCGAGGTGCCGCAGGGCTGTCCATTCGCAGCGGGCGCGGTCACGCTTGTCGGTGCGGTAGAGCTTGAGGCACACCGGGCCGCGAGGGCTGCTCCAGCGGTAGACGCGGTTGTTCCGGCCGCCGGTGATCGGGATCAATCCGTACTCCGGCAGGTCCGTGCTCAAAGCCTCGGGTCGCTCTCGGTGCAGGACGCGCAGCTCGGTCAGCAGGTCGTGCGGGATGGTGTCGCGGTCCAACGTCGCGTGCTCCGGTTCGGTGTGCTCGGGCAGTAGCGCTCGCGCCGCGTTCACGGGGTGCCCGCCGGCTGCGGCCAGTAGGTCGTATTGCGGGCGACCTCCATCATCGGCACGAGCGCCTCTGCGAGCGCGGGCGTGGTCGCCAGTGTGCAGCGGGAACGGGTGGAGTGTGGGCTGCCGTCGGCGTCGAGGACGAGGGCGCCGGCTTCCCGCGCGATGATCGCTCCGGAGGCGGTGTCCCAGGCGCGGTTGCCGAACAGGATGCTGGCGTCGAGGGTGCCGTCGGCGACCCACACCAATTCGAGCGCGGTGGTACCCAGGCGACGGACTCCTTGGGCTTGGCCGGTCAGACGCTGGTCGAGGTCGCTGCAGAGCCGGTCGCGGGTGCTGGCATCGGGGCCGCTTCCGTAGTCGCACATTCCGATGAGCGCATTGTCGAGGCGGGCGGTCTTGGAGACGGTGATGGGGTCCCCGTCTCGGTAGGCGCCTTCGCCCGTGACGGCCCAGTACCGGTGTCCGAGGAACGGAACAGCCGTGACGCCGAGCAGCGGTTGGTCGTCGTGGACGAGGCCGAGAGCAATGGCGCACAGCGGGCTGCCGTGGGAGAAGTTGATGGTGCCGTCGATCGGGTCAAGGACCCAGTAGGTGTTCTCGTCGCCGGAGGCTCCGTTTTCCTCGCCCACGAAGCCGACGGCGGGATCCCAGTTGCTCAGCCGGTCCCTGATGAGGTTTTCGACGGCCACGTCGATGTTGGTCACGACATCGCGGTCGCCTTTGGTGGTGATGTGCGTCGGCTGGTGGCTCAGAGCGTGTTGGACGGCGAGATCGATCGCGCGCTGCGCGGCCGTGAGAGCGTGATCAAGATTTGGGGAGGGCATTGAGCGGCGATCCTCGGATTCTGCGTGACACGGTCTTTGGGCCGGAGCGCCAACTGGTCGGTGCGTACGGCGAAGTGGCGGCTTATGCGGTCCATGGCAGCGGGCGACGTGCGATGACGAGCCGGGGCGCGAGGCGGTCGCTGGGGGCAGGCAGGGCGATCAGGCCATCAATGACCTCGGTGAGGGTGCCCTCTCGTTGCCAGGTGACGCCGCCGGAGTAGTCGTTGCGCAGGCCGGCAGCGTCGGTGGTGTAGCGGACACGCAAGGCGTCCGCCCACCCTTCCGGCCAGGTCCGCACGCCATGCACCTCAACGAGTTCGCCGTCAACGACGGTGGGCAGAAACATCCAGCCCGCGCCGCGAAGATCGATGAGCCGCTGCAGCTCGGGGTACTCGGTTAGGGCGGCAGCCTGTTCTGGGGTCATGAGGCACTCACCGCGACAACGCGCGCTGCGAGGTTGGTCAGGAACGCGGGGCCGAGGCTGCTCATGGCGTCCACGCCCGCCACGGGTATTCCGCCGACAGCGTGCCTGCGACCAGCCCGTCCCGTACCGCGTGGGGGCGCAAAGCGGAGAGTTCGTGTTCGTTGGCCCACCGATGCGGTTGCGCCGAGTCGATGAGGCGGTCGGTGTCTGTGAGCGTCACGTCGAACAGGACGACCATCTCGGAGGCGGGCGTTTCGCCGGGCTCGTTGGTGCCGTGTTCGACAACGGCGCAGAAGTCCAGCTCGGCAATGGTCGCGCCGAGCTGGTCGAGCAGGGTTCTGCGGAGCGCCTGCTCGACGGGTTCACCGGCACAGACCACGCCGCCGGGCAGCGCGTCGTGGCCTGGGTACTCGACGAGGAGCAGGCGGTCGTCCTGCCCAACGAGGGCGTAGACCCGGACGCGGGGGCCGACGGCCGGGGTGTCGGGTTCGCTCATCGTGGACCGCCTGTCGTTGGGAGATGTTCTGGAGTGCGAGCGACGCCGGGCGCGAACTTCCGACCGGCGAACTCGTTTGTGGTGATGTCAGCGGCCACGGTCGTTCTCCCACAGCAGTGTGTGGAGCCGGGTCGACAGGTTCCAGCGGCGTGCCAGGACCGGATCGGCCAGCATCCGCATCCGTGCCAGGACGGTGGAGCTGTCCGTGCCCTCCGGCATGACCCAGACCGGGTGAAGGCCGTAGGCGTCGACAAGTGCCTGGATCTCGTCCAAGTCGTCGAGCGCTTGGACCACGAACTTCCAAACGGCCTTCCCACTGTCGGCGAGGTCGCGCAGCACTGCGGGGCGGATGCGTTGATGGCGACGCAGCCCCGAATGCGCGAGCTTCGGCGAGACGTTGAACCGTGTCACCGCCGACGTGATCATGTTCGTGGGCGCGATGGTGCCGGATGTCTCGATCTCGATGTCGGTGGCCAGCGCACGCTCCCGGATCGCCCCCAGCAGCCGGCCCACGACATGCGGCTGTAGCAGCGGCTCGCCGCCCGTGATCACCAGCAAGTCGGCCGGGCCAGCGGCGAGCCAGGACAGGACATCCTCGATCGAGAGGATCCGCTGTTCGGCGTCGAGGTCGTAACGGGTGGAGTCATGGGTTTGCGGGCTATCACACCACGTGCACGACAGGTGACAGCCGAACAGTCGGATGAAGTGCGCGTAGCGACCGGTACTCGATCCTTCGCCCTGAAAGGTCGGACCGAACGTTTCGTTGACAACAAGCTCACGGTCCACATCAGACACAACAGGTAGCTTCACGGTGTGTCCACCGGTCCGTAGGTCGCGGTGTTGAGGTGCGTTTCGCGGACGAACACCCGGCCGACGCAAGCATCGGGAGCACAAGGCAGTGCGGCAAGAACGGCCTGGCTCACGCGTCGTAGCAAGACCGCGACAGCTTCGACGGTGGGCCAGGCCAAATCGGTAGCAAGCAGCTCTGGATCCTCGACCGTCTGACGGTCATCGGCGCCGAAGCGAAAGACCTTGCACTTCGCTTTGTAGAGGTGCACGGCGAGCGGGTCGTGCACGCCGAGCATGGTGCCGTGATCGAGGTAGGTGTCGATCCACTCCCGGACTCCGGCTTTGAGGGCACCGAACTCCACGACGGTGACATCGTTACTGAGGGTCTGGGCGATCACCGACACCGCGACCCGCCAGGAATGTCCATGCAGGCTGGTGCACTTGCCGCCCAGGTGCGGCAGGCGATGCGCGGTTTCGAAGGTGTGCTCGATGGTGATCTGGTGGGCTGCCGGCGCGGGATCCTCCGTCACGAAGGCCGCTGGGCGAGCGGTGGCGTGATCGGTTGTCTCCGGGCCAAGCATCGTGAGCGCCAGATCCTTTCACCTCAAGTGCGTTCCCGCACACGCGTACTCATCGACGAGGACTGGTTGTGGGCTGCGGCGGAAGACCGAGGGGGGAAGGAGGACGCCTTCCGCCGCAGTCCGGTCCAGTCAACGACGGGTGATCATCGTTATCCAGAGCGTGCGTGCGGCGTCGATGAGGCGCGAATGGGGCGTCGACCGTCCTGACCAGCGAAGCTGCACGCCATCAGCGCTGATGCGCGGCACGTGTTCACCCGGTCAGGACCGAAATGTAACCCAGCTGATTGACGACGGTCAGCCGTCGTAGCGGAACGAATACGTCTTGTCCCCAAACTGCACACAGCCCGGCTGGGCGCCTCCTTGTCGGCGGATTGCCGCAAGCGTGTCGGCGAGCAGAACCTCAAGCTCGGCCACGCTGCGTCGCTCGTACAGCATCGTCAGGTGGGTGCGAGGGGGTTTGCCCTTGCTCTTGGCCGCCGCCGAAGCAGTGGCGTCGATTCGAGCGCAGCCCTCGACGCCGTGCTGCCGACAGTTCCAGCGTGCGGGTAGCTCCGCCTCCACTGCGAAGTGCACCGCGAACTCGTGCCCACGCGTGCACGTGAACCAGGCGGTCACTCGTGGGACAGGTCCGGTGTAGCGATCGGGTTCCACCGTCGTGTGGCCCCAGCGGTAGCCACGCAGCGTTCCTCTCGACATCTAACCGGCTCCGATCTGCCGACTTGAGCGCGCGGTCCGTGTGGTTTGGCTGCGCCGACGGTGAGGACCGCCGCCGCGTGCGCGCAGCTGGACTCCGGACTCGGACAGGATCCGGTGTACGAAGCCGTACGAGCGCCCAGTCAGCCTGGCCAAGGTGCGGATGCTGGCACCCTTCTCGTACTTCTTCTTCAGTTCCGCGCCCATACGAGTCCGCGCGGAACCGGTAACCCGCTTCCCCTTCTCGACCTTCGTCACTGGTGGCATGACCGACCGCTTCCCAGGTCAGACATTGCCGTTCGCGGAGGGGCCGAAGACGAGGCGGTCAACGACCTCTCGGGCCGCCGGGAGTTCATATGCCGCGGCGAAGAGCACGGCCGCCGGCCACGATGCCCCGGCGACGATCGTGAGGACCACGCATCGGGCGACATGAGAGCTGAGTTTTCCGGCGGCCCAGGTGCCGCGAGTGCGGCTCCAGACAACCGCGCCAACGCCAACAGCGACGCCGACATACAGGATTGCCAGAATCTGCATGATCATTCGCTCGTATTTCCTTCCGTGTTCTCGTGTTCCGCAATGGTGGTGTCCACATGCGAGCCGTGTGTCGCCGTGTCGCCAAGTTCGTAGCGGAGCTTCAGCACAGCCTCACGATCGGCTGCTGCGCCCGACCCTGCGTCGGCGAAGAGTGCCAGCGCGTTGCCGTAGCAACGATCCGCGTCCGCGTTGTTGCCGAGCTGGGCGTGCGCCCGACCCATGACGGTGTAGGCGTGACCTCGGTAGCGCGACGAACCGCAGGACGCCAAGGTGTCGTCGATTCGGCGGAGGGTGAACAGCGCGGCGTCCGGCTGCCGAGCCGCGACGTGGACCTCGGCGAGGTAGGTGATCACTCGGGCATGGCCGGACTGGTCACCCAAGGCTTCCATCAGATCGGCGGCTTCGCGCAGGTGCCACGTGGCTTGAGGGAAATCGGCGATCTCAGGGTGGGCGTATGCCTGGCCGATTCGCCGATGCCGCAGGGCAATGCTGCGGCGGTCACCCCGTTGCTCGTCGAGGTGCAGGGCGCTGCCGAGATCCTCCAGCGCGGTACGCGGTTGCCCGGCAGCTGTCAACGCGCGCGCTCGGGTGGATAGGGCCGCCGCCTGTACCCAGCTGTCGCCGAATGCGGTTGCTCGCTCAATCGCCGTGGTGCAGACCGTGATCGCCGCGTCGTGGTGGGCGCGGTTGGACTCGCCGAACCCCAGCCGGGTCAGGAACACCGCTTCGAGGATGTGCTTGCAGCGCTGGGCGGAGACGATGCCGAGCTCTTGCGTCTGGACCAGGTCGTCGGCGAAGTAGCTGGGGCGCAACGGGTTCCAGACGGCTTCGGCAAGCTGGAACACCAGCCCGTCCCAGCCCTGCTGTGCGGCGAGGTATTGGGAGGCAAGCACGTTCGCCCGTTCGAGGGTGAACCAGTTCAGAGCAAGTTCGACGTTGGAGAACGGCTCAGTGTCCAGCTGTTCGTACACCGGGCTGAACCGCCGCGACCGAGGGTTGATCGCCATGTCGGCGGCAGCGGTGCGTCGTAGATACCACTCGATCATGCTGCGCAGCGCGGCCCGGCGCACGCTCTTGTCGTCATGTTGCTCGGCCAGTGCCTGGGCGTGCTCGCGCGGCAAGTCGTGCTGGCGGAAGCGGCCGGCGGCCACCGCGGTGACGAGGTGGGCATCTGCCAGCAGGGTCAGTCCATGTTCGACCTCGGCGACGGGCTGGTCGAGTGCTACTGCGAGCGGGTCAGCGGTGAACTCGGCGCCGGGGTGCACGGCCAGGAGCCGGTACAGGCGCGCGGTGTCGACGTCGAGGTCGTCGTAGCTCATGTCGAGGATTCCTCCCACGGATGCCTCGTCCACGTGCAAGGCCAGGGTGGCGCCGTGGTCGGTGTTGAGACGGGTGATCAGGTCGGCCGGGCTGCGGTGCGGGTTCGCGGCCAGGTGCACGCCGGCCACAGCCAAGGCGAATGGGTGGCCGTGGCACCGCGAGGCCAAGGCTCGAAGCTCGCCCAGCTCGCCGGGCGGCGGTTGGCCGAGCAGCGCCGCCAGCATGGTGCCGCCCGCGTCCGGGGTGAAGTAGGTCAGATCCACCGGATGAAACCCGGCGAGGAGAAGCCCGCGCAGCTGGCGACGGCTGGTGGCGAGGATGGTGCTGCTCGGCGAGGCCGGGATCAGAAGGCGGACCTGTTCGGCAGAGAAGATGTTGTCCACCAGGACCAGTAGCGACTTCTCGGCGGTGACACTGCGATAGAGCGCGGTCAGTTCGGCCGGGTCGTCAGGCAGGTCGTCGGGCGGAATGCCGAGGGCTCGAAGCCAGCCTGCCAGCACTTGGTGAGGACGGACGGGCGGTTGATCACGCCACGCGCTCAGATCCGCGTACAACTCGCCGTCCGGGTGGTCAGCGCGCTGATCGAGGAGCCAGCGGACCGCCAGTTCGGTCTTGCCGATGCCTGCCAGCCCGGTCAGCAGCGCCCTGGTCGAGGTCGCTCGAGCGGCGAGTTCATCGAGTGTGGCCAGCTCTCGGGCGCGGTTCGTCCACACCGGATGTGGGGGCGGCAACTGGTGCGGGGTCCGCGTCCGCGCGGCCGGTTGCCCCATGGCGATCGTGTGAGCGATCACGGTGCGCGCTTGCAGAACGGACCCGCTAACTGCCCCGTCGACATCGTTACGGTGCCCTGGCTCGGTCACCGAGGTGCTCCGAGTGCATCGACGGCGAGGCGCGCAGGGACCGCCTGGCGGAATTGGGTTTTGCTGTGGGTCACGGTGGTGCTCATGGTGATCCCGCTTTCACCACGATGTTCTGGTTGCGCGACATTGCCAAGGAGTAAGTCATTTCCGGAGGAACAGTTGCCGAATACTGAACGGGCAGGAATCGTGGCTCCCCAGTTCCGCTGCCGTGTCGGTGTTGTCGAACGCCAGTAGATCGCCCGCTACCGTCGGCCACCAGAGCGCACGTGGGGCGGCGATGAGGCGCTGATGCGGCGTTAACCCTCGTGAGCTGCGCCAACCGGGCCGGGTACCGTGACAGCCGCACACCAGGGGGTGAGGAGATGGCAACCCAACAGTTGAGCCCGTTGGCCGACTGCCGCCACGCCGCTGGCTACACCCAGGAGACCTTCGCCGACAAGCTGGGTGTCGACCGAACCACCGTCGGACGTTGGGAACGCGGTGTGCAATCTCCCCAACCATGGCAACGTCCCGACCTTGCCACAGCACTGGATGTCAGCCTGGATCATCTTGACGACCTGCTCCGGCGAACGAAACGGCACACAAATCCGTCAGCCGTTCTCGAACCATTCCTCACCCCCGGCCCTTCATTCTCCGTGCCTCTCGCTGACCATCAGCGGGGAATGGTCAACGTGTTCTCCGGTGATGACGCTGTGCACGCCGCCATCCCGCGGCTGCGGCGGGCGCTCGACAGCATCGATCTCCCGGACGACGGTCCGACCCGCTCCTTCGCCGAACTCGCAGCCGAGGTCGCAGGAATGATCGAGCACCGCCTGCAGGCGCGCTACGTCGAGATGGCGTGGCGTCTGCCCGGACTGATTTCCGAGCTGGCGCGGGCGCACGCCAATGCCCGGCACGGTGCACGCGACACCGCCATGCTGCTGACCCTCGCCTTCCGAGCAGCCGATGGTGTGGCTTACAAGTTCGGCCACCTCGACCTCTCGGCCCGGATCATCGACCTCATGCGTGTGTCCGCCCTGGCAGCCGAGGATCCGCTGCTTGTGGCCGCCGTCGCCTACGTGCGCACCGAGACCTTCTTCGCCACGGGCGACCTGGCGTCGGCCTCGCGGCTGCTGATGGCCGCGGCGGACGATCTGTCGGCTGACCCCGGCGCGTCGGCGTCCTCCGCCGCGGCCTTCGGCGCCCTGCACATGCGAGCCGCTGTCGTCGCCGGCCGCGCTGGCAAGCCCGACGCCGCGTGGGATCACCTCGGCGAGGCGCATCGAGCCGCCCGGCAGGTGCCTGAAGGTGTCTACTTCGGCACGGCCTTCGGACCGGCGTCGGTACGCATCCACGAACTCGCGGTCGCCGTCGAGCTAGGCGACAGCCCAGCGGCGGTGGAGCGAGCGGCAGCCTGGCACCCACCAAGTCATCTCCCAGCCGAACGGCGCTCGCACTACTACATCGACCTCGCTCGCGCCCAGCTTCGCCTTGGCCACCACCAGGACGCCTATCTCGATCTGGAAGCCGCCCGTCGGGTCGCCCCGCAGCACGTTCGCGAGCACCCCCAGGTTCGGCAGACGCTGTCGGCGCTGCTGCGAACCCACGGGTCACCAGATGACCGCCTGTTGGAGTTGGCTGCTTGGGCTCGCGCGCGTTGACGGCTGCCGGGCTACTGGTCGAGAAGAAGGGCGGGCAGCTCGGCGAGCGAGTCGATCACCCAATCGGCGTTCTCCCTCGCTACCGGGTCGTCGGCCCAGAGGTACCCCCATGGGCCACGCCGGATCAACGCGGCACGGAGACCGGCCGCCTTCGCGGGCAGCACGTCGTTGTCGCGGTGGTCACCGACGTACACGATCTGGTCGGCCGGGCCGGGTGCGACGTCGACGACCCATTCGAAGAAGCCGGGGTTCGGCTTCGCCACGCCCCATTCGCCGGACGTGCCGACGTAGTCCACGGGCAAGTCCAATGCCCGCAGCAGCTGAGCAGCTCGTGGGGTCTGGTTGCCGGCGACGCCTACCCACAAACCTCCTGCGCGGAGGGCCGCCAGGCTGGGTCGTACGTCCGGGTACAGATCGCTGTCGTCGATCTGCTCCCCGCGCCCGGCCTCCTCCCGCAACTGTCGCTCACGGGCCAGGTCAAAGCCGGGGCGGAAGTACTCGAACGTCTCGGCGTTGTCCCGGCCTGCCGCCGTCACAGCGCCGAGCACGGTCGAGAACGTATGTGGAGACACCCCCACCCAGTCGGCCCACGCACGCCATTCGCGTGAATCGTCCAGCAGAGTTTCACCCACGTCGAACACCACCGCGCTCACCATGCCCTCATGACATCAGAAGGGCTGGCCTCGTCGGTTGAGCGCCTCACCTCATCAGGTGACTCAGGGCGAGGGGGCACCCACCCGCTCGCCGGGTCGTAGCGGCGCTTCACCCGAGCAGGACTGCCCGCCAAGACTGCGAAGTCCGGATACTCGCCCCGAGTAACGACTGAGTTCGCGGCGACCAACGTGTTCCGACCGATGCGGGCACCGGCCAGCACCGTCACGTTCCGACCGATGCTGCACCCTGCGCCGATCGAAACCGGGCGGCTGTCGAGCGGCCACTGATCATGGATCGGCTGGTCAACGAGGTCGTACCGGTGATTCTGATCAGTCACGTAACAGCCCGGCGCGAACCAGGTCACGTCGCCGATCTCGACGTGCAGGTGTGCAATGAGCTGGAAGTATCGGCCGAACCCGCACCGCTCGCCGACGGTGACGATCGGCTCGGCGCCGCGCGGTCCCGTATCGAGCCCGTCCTGGCCTTCGATCATGCCCACCGACAGCACCGCGAATGGGCCGACGCTGGTGTGCGGCCCGAGCGAGATCCAGTCCGTGTTTTGCAGTAGCAGCTGCGGGAACTCAATGCGGCTGCTCTCACCGAACCTCCGGAACCTGGCTGCCTCCGGATCGCCGTCGGTGATCGCGCCGACCTCCCGCGCCCACGTCCATACCTGTCGAACGGCGCGCCCCGCATCGGGACTCGTCATGAGCTCGTTCAGGGTCCAGTCCCCGATGGGCTTGTCCACTTCGACAACCTACTGGGACGTAATCCCGCGCACATGATCATGTCGGTTGATGCGAAACACGAGCGAGAGCCGGATCTGCTGCTGCTGAAGTCCAGCCTCGACGTCACCGCTCGAACCCACCCCGCGATCAGTCGCGTCCAGGCGGTGGCAGATGCCGACCAGTCACTTCGCGAACGATCGCCGAGATGTTGACTGGTTCAGTGCTGCTGGCTACCGCGCGGGACAGAGCCTTCGCCAGCGGCTTGACCTCATCCGGGTTCAACGGGAACGAGTTGAGCAGGCCGCGGTCCGGACTGCTGATGTTCAGCGCGAATTGACCACCTTCGGCCGAGATGGTGAGGCCGTGCAGTGGCCAGTTCATCCAGTTCGGTGTCGGATTGGCCTTGGCTGACGGTCCGGAGAACGCGATCGCGCCGGCGACCAGCTGCCCGAACTGGGCGGCGGCGTCAAGTTCGGCGAGCGCGTTGGTTCCCGTACGGAACCAACTTCCGTTGCCTCCGACGACCAGGAGGTTCACCGTGCCACGACTGCTCGCGGCCGACAGCCAGCGCTCGGGACACTCCAGGCGGCGGCTGGTCAGCAGCTGTCCGGCGCTGTAGTCGATCGTCACGAGCCCAGGGCGCTCCACGTTCAGCTTCCAGTCTGCGACCACCGGCTGGCTGGCCGGATCGAAGGTCGTGTAGTTGTTCAGCCTGGTCAGGCCGTGCTTAAGGGCAAGGTCGAGCAGTAGGTCGACTGTCGCGCCGAACGGCGTAACCTTCTGCAGCGCGCGTTTGTCGACGGCGATCACTGCGGCACACTCTTCGTCGTTCGCGCCGACGTCGATACCTGTATGCAGTTTCAAGTCCATGTCGCCCACGGTGTGCACGCCCAAACATCCCTCCGCCGCTGCCCGGCACCCAGTTTCGCACCGCCTCTGAGCAGGTCAGACATGGGCTCGTGTCTCGAGAGGACGGGACAACGTCGGCGGCGTGCGGGCTGGTCCACCAATCGTCGAGGTCAGGCACATCGTTCCTCGACGACCCGGCGTTGGGCGCGGGCAGCGGACACCAGCCGGAACACGAAAGAGGTCGCCGCACAGAAGACCCACCCCACGACCACAATGGCGGCAAACACGAATGGAGCGTGACCCACTCGCCGCTCCGCGTGCAGGGACGACATTGAGAACCACCTCTGCCATCGGTCATTAGCATTATGTCAACGGTCATCTGGTTGTCCGGGCCGATGGACTTCAGTCCTCCGGGCTGGCGGACATCGTTTCTCCGGGTGGGCGGACATGGTGTCACTCGGTCGTGTCGCTGGTGAGCGCGATAACGCCGTTGCCAGCCAGGGCCTCGGCGAGCCGGTGGCTCTCGCCTTTGGTGGCGACCAGGTGCGCGTGATGCAACAGCCGATCGACTGTCGCTGTGGCCGTAGTTTTCGGCATGATCGTGTCGAAGCCAGCGGGATGAATGTTGCTCGTCACCAAGATCGAGCGACGCTCGTAGGCAGCGTCGCAAACCCGATAGAGGGCCTCGGCGGCGTCGTTGGGAACCGGCAGCAGGCCGATATCATCGACCACGATCAAGTCGTTGCCGCAGAGCCGCGAGACAGTCTTGGCGACGCTGCCGTCAACCTTCGACTTCATGATCGTCGCGGCCAGAGTCTCCAGCGTGTGCCAGGCAACCCGCATGTCCCGCTCGATCGCGACGTTGGCCAGCGCTTCAGCGAAGTGACTCTTCCCAGTCCCCGACGGGCCACTGAAAACCAGATTCTCACGCCGCCCAACCCACTCAAGAGTGATCAACGCATTCTGGGTGGAATCGCTGATCGAGGAGATCTCCGGACGCCAGGACGAGAGCGTTTTCCCTTTCGGCAAGTTCGCTTTCGACCGCCGCATCCGCCTGGTCGCCGCCGACCGGCCGGTCGCCTCCTCCTCGAGCAGAACCCGCAGAACCTCGGCGGGGTCCCAGCGCTGGGCCCGGGCCGTCGCGACGACCTCGGGCGCGGCTTTGCGCAGATAAGGCAGCCGCATCCGGACCAGCAGCCGCTCCAGATCCTCCGGCAGCGCCGGTGCCTTGATCGTGCTCATGCGCCGAACGCCTCCCAGCCCGAGGTCCCCGGCTGCGCCGAGAAGCCCTCGTCGGCGCGGACGACATCGGTCACCGCGGCCGACGTCGCGAGATGATCGACGATGGAGGGCAAGTCCTCATCGGAGAACCGGCCGGCGATCGCGGCCAAGCCGAGCGCTTCATCGACGCGCTGGGCGCCGAGGGCCGCGGCGAGCTCGAGCGCCTTGAGCATCTTCACCCGGATCCGGGTGACCCCGGTCGCGGCGGCCTCGATCAACCAGCGATGCGCCCCCTCACCCAGGTCGAGGAACGCGACCTCGGTCTCGGTCCGGGGCCGAATCCGCGGCGGCCGCGGCGCACTCGTGCAACGCGTGCTGGCGTAGTGAGCGTCGAGGATCCGCGGGTTGCCCGGCGTCGAGAGCAGGTGCCGGGCGATCTCGGCCAACCCGGCCGGGCCGCGGGCGGTGACGACGAGCTCGTCACCGACGACGCGGACCCAGACCCTGCTGCCCTGATGCCCGTCCGGGGTCGAATACCGCACCGACCCGAACCGGATCGTCTGATCCGGCTCGACCACCCGCTCCTCGCCCAGAGCGAGCGCATGCGGGCGCGCGGGCAGGACATGCAGGTGAGCCCGTTCCTGCGCGAGGCGAGCGATCGGAGTGACCGCGGTTTCGCGGTGGACCCGGTTGTTGACCCGTTCGCACCACTGGAAGCAGGCGTCGGCGAGCTCGGCGAACGATCCGTACTCGGGCAGCAGGTTCGCGCCCGTCGGGACCAGGTCGGCTTTGGCGATCTTGACGGTGTTCTCCGCGCCGCCCTTGGATTCGGGGTCGAACGGCTCGCAGGTTTCGACTTTGCAGCCGTAGTGGCGGCCCGCGGACACGATGTCCGGGTGGCGGACCGGAAGCCCGGCGACGCGGTCCATGGTGACCGTCCGCGGGTTGTCGGTCAGCAGATAGGTCGGCGCCCCACCGATCCGCCGCAGGGTCGTGTCCAAGCAGGACACCAGCGTTCCGAGGGTCTGGTCCCAGACCGGGAGAACCACCCGAAAGCGTGACCAGGACAACCATGCGCAGAACAGCTGTGTCCGCCGCCCGCCGACCTTCGGGCCTTCGCCCCAGTCGAATTGGCACCACATTCCCGGATCGGGGATCCAGGGACGATATTTTCGGCGGTGGCCGGCCTTCCACGCCTGCTTGGCGCGGGCGACGGCGCGGCGGGTGGTCCGGTCGACGCCGGTGAACCCCATCGCGACCAGGCGTTCATGCACCACATCGGAGCGGACCTTGCCCTCCGACGCCTCGACCAGCTCCTCGATCTTCTCGACGAACGGGTCGATCTTCGGCCTGTTCACCGGCCGCCCGGCCGGGTCACCACCGGCATCGCGGATGGCGACATAGCGGGCGACGGTCTTCTCGTCCACCCCGACCAACTGCGCTGCCGAGTGAGCGCACCGTGTTAGATCGAACGCTTCCAGTATCTCCATTATTTTCCTGTCAGACTTGGTCACGAGGGGCCTCTCCGAGAGCGGTTACGCACTGATCGACAACCAGAGCGTGAACCGCCGGAGAGGCCCCTCCCGGCATTGATCAACAGGGCGTGTCGCGCCCCGCATCCAAGTCCGTCAATCCGGAGTTTTCATGTCCGCAGACCCGGAACGCGATGTCCGCCCACCCGGATCTTCACCCGTCCGCCGACAGCATTACGGGTTTGCCGGAGCGGGGACGTTGCGTGCCATGACCTCTTCGGCAGGGGCAAGAGCTGTTGTGACGTCCGCCAGCAACGTGGTGGGGAGCGCGTGCCCATACCGAGCGCTCCCGCCTGCACACCCGCGAGCGGAATTCCGTCGAAGTGGAGGGCAGTCCCACCACCACACACCCCTCGGCGGCACGTCCCGGTGAAGACGCTCCGGATGCTCGGACTGCGCCGAAGCGGAAGCTCGCCCGGACCGCAGCGACATCAGTCCACCCCTGATGATCAACGACAGCCAGAGCGCCAACGAGGCGTCGATGAGGCGGCAACGAGGCGTCACTACCTCTGACCTGCGCAAACGCCTTTTCAGAGGCGGTAGTCCGAACGGGTACAGCTCGCCGAGCAGGTGATCAGCCTTGACCCGTAGCTGGCTATCGTGGCAGGTGACCGACGGGGTGAGGTGGTGTTCATGGGTGACCGACGAGATGCCTTCGCCGCGCGGCGTGAGCAGATGGGCTACACCCAAGAGAGCTTCGGCGCGGCGGTGGGCGTGGAGTTCTCCACGGTCGGACGCTGGGAACGCGGCACCCTGACCCCGCAGCCGTACCGTCGACCGTGTTTGGCTAAGACCCTCGATGTGAGCCTCGACCAGTTGGATGCGTTGCTCACGCCGGACCGGCAAGCTTCTACCGTTGCCACTAAACCAGCCGACCCTGCGGAGGCCGACGACATGAACCGTCGCGACCTGCTGCGCTTGTTCAGCATGACCGGCGCGTTGCTCGCGCTGCCTGCTGGCGAGACAGTATTCGGCGACGTCGACCGGCTCGCCGCCACAGCTCACACCGGCACGGTGGACACGGCGGGAGCAGCGGAGTTCGCCCAACTCAACTCCCACCTGTGGCGCGTGTACGCACTGTCGCCGACCAAGGCCCAGGTGCTGCCACTGGTCCGAGCCCAACTCGGTGTACTCAGCGACTCCTTGCGACGACCGCAGACACCGACCATCCGACAACGGCTCTGCGAACTGACCGCCGACCTCTTCCAGCTGGCGGGGGAAATCTTCTTCGACGGCAACCGATACACCGACGCCGCTCACTGCTACACGCTTGCGGCAACAGCGAGCAAGGAGGCCGCCGCTTCCGACCTGTGGGCCTGCGCGTTGACCAGGCATGCTTTCGTCGCCGTGTACGAGCGCCGATTCGCGGATGCTGCGCCGATGCTCGACGTGGCCGCCACCCTCGCACGTCGAGGCGACCCCAGCCTGTCGACCCGACACTGGGTCGCCGTGGTGCAGGCCGAGACCTTCGCCGGCCTCGGCGACTTTGACTCCTGCCAACGTGCCCTCGACACCGCTGCTGAGGTCCAGCGCCTACGGGGCCAGGTGCACAACGGCGGCTGGCTCCGGTTCGACGGCTCCCGCTTGGCTGAAGAACGCGGTACCTGCTACGTCACGCTGGGCCGTCACGACCTCGCTGAAGCGGCTCTGGTCGACGCCCTGCAGGGCACCTTGACCGCCCGCCGGAAAGCAGGCGTCCTGACCGACCTGGCGATGATCGGTGTGCACCGCCGAGACCCGGACCAGGTCGTCACCTACGCCGACACCGTCCTGGCTACCGCCCGCCAGACCCGCTCGGGGGTCATCGCACAGAAGCTACGGGTCCTTCAACCACACCTTGCTTCCTTGCTCAACGACCAACAAATCCAGCGACTCGATGCCGAGATCACCGAACTCGTCGGCAACCACGCCGCGTGATGGAGGACGACCGAATGCACAACGACCGTGGCCGCGTGTTCCGCGAGGCGTGGATCGCCGGAGTCACCAAGCACTACCCCGGTGAGCCGAAGCCTGGCTACGTCACCCCGTGGGACCAGACCCCCGACTGGGAACGCGACGCCGCGACCGCCGTGTACGACCAGGTCCTCGCCTTCATCAAGGCCACCGACGGCGCCACCACCAAACTGACCCCAGACCAGAAAGGCCGCTTTGTGGCGTTGTGCTGGATCGGCCAGATCTTCAAGCACTTCCCCGAGCCGAAGCCGTCGTACGTCGCGGACTGGAACGATTTGCCGGACTGGCAGAAGGCGACGGACATCGACATCTTCGAGCGCATCGAACACGATGCCTGACCAGGCGACCATCGACGCTGCGGCCGTCGATGCTCGCCTTGCCGAGACCGAGTACGACGACGCTCAAGCGTGGCTACACGCACGTTCGACCGCGTTGGAGCCGCTCGCAGCCGAGGTCTGGGTCACCGACCCGGAGCACCGTCACGTGCTGCTCGTGCGGCACCGGGTGCGAGGCTGGGTACCGCCTGGCGGAACCGTTGAGCCAGGCGAGACGCCTCGAGCCGCAGCAGCCCGTGAACTCTTGGAGGAGACCGGCCTGCAGGGCGAGCTGCTGTCGGTGCCGGCGGCCGTCGCTGTCCGCTCTTTCCGCGCCGACTGGACGCCAACGCTGAGCCTGTCCTACGGAGCCGTCATCAGCCGCGACGCGCAACTTGGCGGGGAGAAGGGACAGCCGCCGAAGTGGGTCGACCTGAACGAATCCTGGGAGAGCGTGTTCCCCGAGGATCGTGACCGCATCCGCGCATATGTGCGCCGACTCGCGGCAGAGCACGCGGTCGAGGCGCGCTGATCCGGCCGGCGGGGCTTTGGTTAGTGGCGGCCCCGGCGGACAAGCACGGATCGTCCCAAGCTCCATCCCGCCCTGGCGCTTTCATGGGCGGGATGGGTCGAACGTCCAGACGTGGACGTCTGCCGTTTCGTCGTTGACATGGCCGCTGATCAGGTCCGATCAACGCCGGGTAGCGTGGGTGAGCTAGCGAATCTGGGAGTGATCATGGCGATACGACGAGATGCCCTCGCAGCACGGCGCGAGGCTCTCGGCTTCACCCAGGAAACCCTCGCCCAGGAGCTTGGGGTGGAGCTCTCGACAATCGGGCGGTGGGAGCGCGGAACGCTGACGCCGCAGCCGTGGAGGCGTCCGGATCTAGCCAAGTCGCTCAAGGTGTCCTTGGATGAACTGGACATCCTGCTCAATCCACCGGGGTCAAGGATTGCGGCTGGCCACACCTCGGCGACGCGGCGCGAGGTCATGGTGGACGCGGCCCTTCTCACTGGCGTGATTGCCGCCGACCACATGTTGGGCACCCACAGCGAGGAGCCCCCACGGCGTCATCGGACGACCCTCTCGATCGCGTCAGCGCGGGTTGCAGATCTTCATCGGAAGTATCAGGCCGCCCGCTATGGCGACGTTGCCCGGCGATTGCCTGAAGTCAGTGCGGCGGTTGACGCCCTGGTAGCCGACGGGCCAGCGCGAAAACGGCGAGAAGCGCTCGGTCTGCAGTGCAGTGTGGCCATCGTGGCGGCCAAGTTGGCGACCAAGGCGGGCGACGGTGAGGCGGGTTGGGCCGCGGCAGAGCGGGCTCGGGAGGCGGCCGAGTCGGCCGAGGACACCTTTGGCCTCGCCGCTGCGGCATATCAGCGGGCGTGCGCTCTGCTGCGCGCAGGCAATGCCGAGAACGCCGAGCAGATTGCAGTCTCCGCCGCCGCCGGTCTGCGAGGCCAGGATCCGCAGAGCGCAACCTGGCGAGGCGCGTTGACCCTGATCAGTGCGGTCATTGCCGCGCGCCGCAACGATTTTGCCGCAGCGGGCGAGCGGCTCGATCACGCCGACGCACTGGCGCGGTGGCTCGGCGCTGACGGCAACATCGGGTGGACCGCGTTCGGCCCGACGAACGTGCTGATCCATCGCACGTCAGTAGCGGTCGCCCTGAATGATCCCCGAGGTGCGCTTGCGACGGCAGAGCAGTTGGACATCACCGCGTTGCCGGTGGGTCTGAACGGACGGCAGGCTCAGTTCCACCTAGACAGCGCGTGGGCGCACGCGCAGCTCACGGAAGACCCGCAAGCGGTGATCCATCTGTTGGAAACCGAGCGGGTGGCGCCCGAACTGGTCCGGGCCAACCCGAACGCTCGCTCGTTGATAGAGGGCCTGCTCGCCCGCGAGCGTCGCCGCGAAGTGCCTGCCTTGCGCGGTCTCGCCTTGCGCGCCGGAGTCGCCGCGTGACCGTCGATCCGCGGTGGCTGTACCTGGTGGCCTCAGCTGCCCCGCCGGTGTTGCGGCTTGAGGAGTTCATTCCCGCCCTGTACGCCGACGGCTGGGCGGTGTGTGTGATCGCGACACCGACTGCTGCGACGTGGATCGACCTCGACGCCTTGGCCGCAACCACGGGATGCCTTGCGAGGGTGCACCCGCGACCGCCCCGACAGCAGGAGGAGTCGCTCCCGCGAGCCGAAGCGGTCCTGGCGGCCCCGGCGACGTTCAACTCGATCAACAAGTGGGCATCGGGCACCAGCGACACGCTCGCGCTGGGCGTGCTCAACGAGATGCTCGGTGCCGGAGTCCCGATCATCGCGGCTCCGTGCGTCAAACCGGTACTCCGCCAGCATCCTGCTTACGCCGAGAGTATCGCCCGGCTCACAAACGCCGGCGTGGTGCTACTCGATCCAGACGCCACAACCAGGCGCGCTGAGGATGGCCTGGCGACCTTCGACTGGTCGCAAGTTATCGCAGCTCTGCGCGAGGCAACAAGGTCTGTTGTGGACAGGTAGCGAGGCGCTTGTTCTGCGAAGGTTCGGTTTTCCGGCGTCATCGCGCACGCTCTCATCGACCGTCCAATGTTAGATCAGAGCCTCAGTCATCCAGGAGCTGTCGTCGATCACGCCACCCCAAGCGAAGCAAGGTGAGTGCACTGGCTGACAACCGGGGCCCAAGCCCGTCGATGGCCTCTGCCGTGAACGGCATGTCGGTTCGTCCGCCGCGGCCGATCACCCGTCCCTCGTCGTTGGTGTCCACGAGATCGGCGAACAACCGGTCGAATACCTCGTCGTTGACCACGGCCACGGTCATCTGGACGGCCCCGAGCTCCAAGGGCTCCATCGCTAGGCCGTAGTGCCAGAGTCGAAGCCCGCCTTCGGCGCGTGCTCGATCGAATGATCGGAACGGCTCTTCATGTGCGTAGTCGATCGGCCTGGACGTGGAGCCGTCGTGCTCGGGGTTTCCGAGGAATTCCTCGGAGAACTCGCGCATGATGTTGCGCCACAACGAGAAGTCGTTGCGCATGTCGGCAAGATCGACCGAGGATGGCTGGAATTCACCGGCTGGCATCACGTGGCACAGGCCGCCACCGTCCGCGACCTTTCCACCGTCGCGCTCGTGCAGCACGAACCGGTGCTGACCGTCCGACCTGTCACGCCGGATGGTCAGCGTGCTGATCCCCGGCGACATCAGCAGCTGCTGAGGGTCGAAAGGATCACCGATTGCGGTGCGCAGGGGAAGAGCATTCCAGCCAGGCACTGAGCGGTTCGAGGCTAGCCACGCAGCCTTGAACTCGTGCGCGAGGGCCTGCTTGACGTCGAACACCTCGAAGAAGGTGGTGGTCCCGAAGCTCAGCGCCAGTCCGTGATCGGACTGCAGGCCAAGTAGCCGGTAGCTCAGCCGGTTCTCCAGCAGCCGTGGTCGGACGAGGTCCCGCACCGCTCGGCTGTAGCCCGCGTACAGCTCGCCCCGCTCAGTCAGCGGCAGGACGTGCTCCAAGGACCGCAATGGTCGAGTCGGCCGCTGCTGGTCTGACCACGCCAGCCGCACCGATTCCAAGGGAACTGGCTGCTCGAGCAGCCAGCCGGGGCCAGCGAGCACGTGGCCGCCGGGTGCCCGTTGTGATTCCGGATAGAGCCAGGCGGCCAGCTCGGTCAGCTCGCGACCTCGTACCCCTGGCGCGTTCCGCACGTGGAGCCATTCCTGCTGGCTGCGCCGTACGTCCGCTGAAGCGGTCTTGTTCGACGTCGGGACGGCAGACCTGGAGTCGGTCTGGAGTTTCGTCCGGTGCAGGATGTCGTCGAGTTCAGCGAGGGAGATCCGCAGGCTCGTCGCGAGGTCCGGTCGTTGCCATGGCTGAGGTGCTTGGGTACCCCGTTCCCATCGGCCGATGGTGCCGCGGTCGATACTCAGTTGCTCGGCGAGGCTCTCCTGCGTGAAGCCAGCGGCCAGGCGATACGCGGCCAGTGGACTCACTGAGTCGACCATCAGCAGACCACCTCGTCAGTCACCGGCGCATCGTACCGACATCTCACGTATGCGCAGGTCACAGGGGCTGCGCGGCACCCCTCAACCGGAGCCTGGTCACAATGTCGACGCCGCTGGGAGACGACCGAGGATAGGCACCGGTACGAAGTTCTCGGCGTAGCGCACGCCGATGCGAGAGCCCCACAGCCGGGCGAGGGTCTCGGCCATGGGGCCGAAGTGGTCGCTGATCGGCTGGGACGTGTGGACCGCCAGGGCGCGCTTCTTGATGTCGTAGGTGTCGGTGATGTCGATGGTGGTGTGTGCGGGTACGGGGCCGTCGGCAGTGAGGCTGTTGTAGGTGTCGGCGGTGTAGACGCGGCGTGGGTGGCCGGTGGTGATGACGACGTCGGGCAGGGCCGCCATGAGCGTTTCAGCGAGGTTCCGGTGGTCGGGGTGAACGTCTCGGAGCGGGTGGGTGATGACGATCTCGGGTTGGACGGCGAGCAGCAGTTCACGCAGGGCCGTCACGGTGGGCTGGTCGTACTGGTACAGCTTGGCCCCCAGGATCGCCGCTCCGGCTGTTGCCTCGGCATCCCGGACTGGTTCGACGTGGTGCGGGACGGCGATGGTGACGGCGGCCCCGGAGGCGGAGCAACGGGCAAGGGTTCCGCCAGCCCAGAGCTCGGCGTCGTCGGAGTGTGCCATCACCGTCAGCACAGACGCCGGAGAGGTGAACGGCATGGCGGTCACCAGAGTCCGAGCTTCTCGATGACATCGGCCGGTTTGGGGAGTTCGCGCGTGGGTTGGCCGGTCGGGTGGTGCGGAAGTTCGAGGTCGGTGCGCATCCGGATGAGTTCGCGCCAGGCGAGTACCTGGTCCCAGGTGTCAGTGACCTTGGTCTTCTTCGCGCCGGTCAGTCGTCCGGACGTTGGGAGTTGGTCGAGGTGGAGCCCGCCTGCCAGCAGTTTGGCCGCCGTCCCTTCGCCGATTCCCTTCACGCCAGGGATGTTGTCGGCGGGGTCGCCTTTGAGGGCACAGAAGTCGGGCCATTGGTCCGGGGTGACGCCGTAGCGCTCGACGACCTCGGCGGGGCCGATGTGGCGTCGGCCGCGTTTCATCACGGTGTTGAGCGCGCGCACCTGGTCGTCGACGAGCTGGTAGAAGTCGCGATCGCCGGACATGATCCGCACATGCCGCTCGGGGACCTGGCGGCGGGTGGTGGTGACGAGGGTGGCGATCACGTCGTCGGCTTCGGCGGTGTCGATCTCGATCCACCCGATGCCGTAGGCGGTCAGCGCCCGCTGGACGTGCGGAATCGCGCGCAGCGGTTTGAGGGCGGCCTCGTCGATGACGCGGTTGGCCTTGTAGTCGGCGTCGCTGCCCTTGCGCTCGGCGGCGCCGTGCTCGCCGTCGAACACGACCAGCACTTCGGGTGGCTCGGGGAGCTCGTCGCGGATGGCGACGCGCAGAAGCGCGAAGAACCCGAACTCTGCGGTCAGATCGCGGGTCTTGTCGCGGGAGAGGATCGCGGCGGGGAACCCGAACGCCGCGCGCCAGAGGAGGTTGTGACCGTCAACCAGGAGCAAAGGGACGCCAGCAGGCATCACCGCACCGCCTTTACGAATGTCTCGGCGACTGTGGTGGGCAGATAGTCCCGCGAGCGGTAGTACGCAGCCCTGGATAGTTCGGCGTAGCGTACCGAATCTTCGAGCAGGTGCTCGGCGGCGCGCCACAAACCGTGCTCACCCCACGATCGGGGGACAATCACCCCACCCGCACCGTCGCCGGTGCCGACCAGGGCGGGCAGGTTGCCTACGTCGAAGGCAACCACCGGGGTGCCGACGCTCATCGCCTCAAGCGCGACCAGTCCGAAGGTCTCGCGCAGCGAGGGCACGATCACCACTGCGGCCTGCGCGAGCCAGGACGGCACCTGACGCCAGTCGAGGCCGTCGCCGTGGATGGTGCCGAGCTTGAGGTGGGCCGCCGAGTAGCGGCACTTGTCCAATTCGGCCGCCTGGCCGCCGGCGGCGGCCTCGAATCCGGCCTCGCCGACGACTACCTCGATCGTCCGATCGACCAGCCGCCCAGCATCCAGCAATGCCCGCACGTTCTTCTCCGGCCCGAGCCGGGCCAGCACACGGATCGGGCCGTGCCGTCGCAGCGCTTCCCGGCGTGAGTCGGATGGCGGTGTGTGGTCGTCGAGCAGGGCGTTGGGCACGACCTGCCAGCGGTCGGTGTCGTAGTCGCGATCGTGCGCCTGGTCGAGCACCGTCTGGGACGGCGCGATCACCAGGTCGGCGCGATCCAGGGCAGGCTCGAGGTCTTGATCGTGGCCGACGACGTGCATGGCCAGTACCGAGCGCGCCCTGCTGACCGGCGCGGCTCTGCCGAGGCCCCACAACCCGTCGGTGTAGACGGCGACGTCGACCCGGTGCTTGCGGTACAACTCGCACAGTTCCGCGGCGAGCAGGGCGTCCTGCCCGTGGGTGCTGATCGCGTCGCGCAGTTCATCGTCGTCGCAGGGGAAGTTGACGCCCACCGAACACACCCTCACCACGTTGTCGTCCGAGGTGTCGGTCGGGGCGGCGGTCAGGATGAGGCTGCGGTGGCCGAGCTGGCGCAGGCCGTGGGCGAGGGCGGCGGTGGCGCGTTCGATCCCGGCCGGCGCGTTCGGCGTGTAGGAGGCCAGGACGAACGCGATGGTCAGCGGAGGCGGGCTAGGCATGGCAGAGGACCTCCTCTGGGCGTGGCAGCGGGGTGGTGTCCTGGTCGGCGGGCGGCTTCTCCCAGGGAAAGACGACCCAGTCCGAGACGGTCCAGACCGAGTAGTCCGGCAACGTGGTCGCCCCGGTGTTGAGGCACAAGACCGCGGTCAGCAGCTGCGCGCTCGGGCTGAGCAAGGGCGCGAGGTCGTGTTGGAGGCGGCGCAGGGTGGCGCCGCTGCCGCAGATGTCGTCCACCACCAGCACTCGGCCCTTCATCCGTTGCCCATTGAGGGCGCGGATCAGCGGGTCGAGGTCGAGGGTCACCTTGCCCGTGGCCTGCTGGTAGGTCGCGTCGCCGGTGTTGTGGCGGGCGTGGACCGTACGGGCTTTTACGCCGAGCGTGGAGGCGATCATGCGGGCGGGGGCGACACCGCCGTTGGCGATGCCGATGACGTGCTGGACCGATTGGTGATCGCTCAGGATCGCGCCGGCCAGCAGCGTGGTGGCCTCGCGGAGCGCGTCGGGGGTCAAGCGCCAGATCTGGTGGTGCTCGAAGACACGGCGTGTCGTGGTCATTCGTGGTCCGTTCGTTGAGGGGCAAGGGATGTCGCGTCAGTGAGGTGGTCGCGGGTCCTATGCGCCTCGGAGTTCACGCAGGGCTTGCACGAGGTCGTACATGGGTGACCCGGCGATTCCGGCCAGCGCGGTCAGTGCGTGGGCGTCGAGTTCTTCGATGGGAGCGCGCCCGACCGGGCATTGGCGGGCTCGAACCCTCGCCCATCGTTGGAGGGGCTGCAGCCGGGGGTCGGTCGTGTGCGCGAGAGCCGACAGGTCGACCTTGAGGCGACCGTCGTGATCACCGAACGCGAGAGTGGTCGCGCGGAGCAACAGCTCGTCTGGTCGCTGTTCCAGCACAGCGCACAGTTCGACCAGCCGCTCGACAGAGAGGCGGCGTGTGCCGAGTTCGTAGGTGGCGAGGGTTTGCAGGGACACCTCGTCCTCCTCTTCGGCACCCATCTCCGCACGCATCTGCTTGCGGGTCCAGCCGCGGTCTTTCCGCGCGGTCCGCAGCAGGTCTCCCAGCACTCGCGCGAACTGATCGAGTTGTTCGCTGGTCGGCGTGTTCATCGCCAGTCCTCCTGTTGTGCGGTGCGTGCCCGCAGCCGTGCTGTGTCGAGACGGTTCGAGGAGCCGTTCACGCCGAGCCGTCCCGCGCGGTCAGTGCGAGGTCGTTGACGCCAAGCAGTGGGCGGAGGGAGGAAATGGCGTGCGAACCCGGTTGGTTGCGCCACACCTGGCCGTCGGCTCGGATCACGGTGAAGCCCCCGGCTGCCTCGCGGGTGCGCAGGCGTACGGGTACGGCCGCGGTGGTGCTCAGCTCGGCGAGGAGGTCGGTGGCCTCGTCGTCGGTCAGCTGCTCGGCGTCGGCCAGCGCGGCGCCTTCCCCGATGGGGAGCATCTGCAGGAAGGTCACCCCGTGCGCGCCGAGCGCGGCGGCCAGCTCGGTCATCGGCCGGACGCTGGCTCGCGCGGTGGAGCGTAGGAGCACGGTCTGGATCTGGGTGGGGATGCCGTGGGCGACCGCCGCGCGGATTCCGGCGATGGCGCGTTCGAAGCTGCCAGTGCCGCGCCAGTGGTCGTGGCGTTCGGCGTCCGGACCGTCCAGGCTGACCCGTACGGCGTCCACGCGGGACGCTAGGGCTTCGGCGCGGCGGACCAGGTGTGTGCCGTTGGTCGTGACGCTGACCGCGCAGCCGCCCGCGACGAGCACGTCGATCAGCTCGGGCAGTTCGCGCAGCAGCAGTGGTTCGCCGCCGGAGATGTCCACCCCCAGGATCGCGGACTCGGCGAGCAGGTGTGCGATGCGGTGGCGGTCGGGTCGGGCAAGTTCGGACACGGCCTTGTCGTCCAGGCAGTGGGGGCAGGCGAGGTTGCAGCGCACCAGGGGCGACCAGCACACGCTGATCGGCTCGTTGACGTGCACGGCCGCCGGGTGGACCTCGGGCCAGGATGCGACGTCGGCGTCGGACAGCCGAACACGGCCGGAGACGAGTTCGATACCGGCGCGGTGGGTCAGCCCGGTCAGCGGGTCATGGACGACGCGCTCGCTGCCGTGTGTCCGCGCCGTGAAGGTGCGCGTCGTGGCGGTGCGTCGCCTGGTCATAGCGTGTCCTGCGGGGGCAGCAACTGCGGGGCGAACAGCTCCTCGAACGGCTTCGGGCCGACGTACTGGCGGCATGTGCAGGGCACCCACTGATTTCCGATCGGAGTGCCGCCCTTGGTTCGCGCGTTCTTGTGCAGGATCTGGCCGTGGCATTCCTTGGTGTCGGGGTCGTGCTGTTCCAGTCCGTGCGAGCAGCCGCAGAACGCCTTCGGAGCGGTGTCTGCGGGTGCTCGGCGGCGGGTCAGCTTGCCGGACAGCAGTCCTGCGGCGAACAGGCCGGCGCCTACCGCGAGGGAGATCGGGTCGATCATCGGGCAGCGTCTTCTTTCTGGTCGGTGCCGTCGCGGCGGCGTTCGATGCTGGCGGCCGGGGCCAGGGCTGGTGGGGTCATCGCAGTACCTCGCAGGTGCGCAGCAACTCCGACATCTCGGCGGTGAACGAGTGGGAGCGGCCGGTCGGGGCGGGCCGCCGCATCAGGTCCCAGTAACGGGCGAGGGTGTCGGGCCAGGTGGCGAGCTTGCGTTGCCACTGCTGCTCCGCGTCCGGTGGATCGAGGTGGAACCCGACGACCTGCCGAAGCGGAATCACCAGCAGCCCGCTCGCGATCAGGCACGCGCCAAGGTAGGTGTCTTCCATGCCCCAGCCGATCCGGCCGAACTCGGGATCGAACCCTCCGACGTTGAGGACGGCGGCGCGTGGAACGGCGACGAGGCAGGTGACGACCATGCGGGGCAGGTCCCAGTCGACATAGCGCTGGCCGTAGCCGAGGTCGACGAAGTCGTGGGTGTGATCCAGCGGACGGCCGTCAAGGCGCTCGGTCAACGTGATGCCGGTGTAGAGCAACGGGCGGCCAACCGGAGGTCGCCACACGACCCGGTGATCCGCGGCGAGGTGTGGGTGGTCGGCCAGGACACCGCGCCCGCCCTGGTGCAGGTCGTAAGGGAGGTTGTGGCGGAACCCGACGAGCACCGTGGTGTCGGTGGCGCGGGCGGTGACGTCGGTGATCACGTGTGGGGGCAGGACCATGTCCGCGTCGAGGTAGAGCACCGTCTGCCCGCGCGCGAGCGCGGTGCCGAGGTTGCGCGCGGTGGCCCCGCCCATTTGTTCCGGGAGCCGCAGGACCGTGGTGACGATCGGGTGTTGGGCGGCGATGGCGGCCGTGGTGTCGGTGCTGGCGTCGTCGATGACGATGACCTCGAACCGGTACCGGTGGTGCTGGCCTTCCAGGGCGTCGAGCACGGCCGGCAGGCAGTAGGCGACGTTGTGGGCCGGGACGACGACAGAGAGAGACCGCACGGCGGCGAGCGAAAGGGCCGACGGCGTGGGCTCGTGCCACCCGATCCCGGAGATGGCTTCCCAGCTGCGGGTACTGCTGGTGTGAAAGTTGTTGCGGCGCAACAGCTCCTCGTGCAATGAGGTCACGCCCACCCCCAGCGGCGCAGGTAGGTCAACCCGTCCTGCCATCCCCAGGGGTCCGGGATGATCGCGATTTGATCGAATCGGTCGAGGTGGTCGAACAGGCGCTGCAAGGCGAGCAGGTATAGCGGCTCGACCAGGATCAGCATGTGCCGCATCGACGGTGTCTCGGCGAGCTCGGCGTCCAGTTGCTCGGCAACCGCCTGCTCGTGCAGGCGGACGGCTTCGGTCCGGTTCGTGAGCCGGTGGTCGTAGGTGGTGATCGGGTCTTCGGGGCGCAGCAGGCCGTGTGCGGCCGAGAGGATGCGGATGCGGGCTCGGCGTGCCGGGTCTGCGGCGAAGTGTTCACGCGCGCGTGGGACGCACGCGCCTTGGTAGAGGTCAAGTGCCGCAACGGGGACGCTGGTGACGAGCTTCTCCCGCGAGCAGTTGAGGATGATCAAACCCTGGTCGGGTGTGAGGATGCATGTGGTGGGCGGCCGGAGTGTCATGGTTCTCGCACCACCCGCAGGCCGATTCCGCGTGAGCGCAGTTCAGCGGGCGCAGCGTTGAGGAAGGTGCACTGGGCGTACATCGGCGGCGCGGCGTACGAACCGCCACGGATGACGACTCCGTCGCTCATCGCGGTGCTGGCGGTCCATTCCCACACGTTGCCCGCAACGTCGAGCACGCCTTCGGGCGTGGCACCGTCGGGGTGCGTGTCGACCGGGGTGACTGTGCCGTGCCCGGAGTCGCGGAGGTTCGCGAACGCCGGTTGCCACGGCGTGTTGCCCCATGGCCAGCGTCGGCGGTCCGGTCCGGCGGCCATCCACTCCCACTCCGCCGAGCGCGGCAACCGCCCGCCCAACTGGCTGGCAATGTCGGCCGCCTCGGCGTGGCTGATCTCGGCGACGGGGAACCGCGGCCCGACTCCGGGGTGCTCGTTCGGCAGGTGCCCGTAGGCGATGGGGGTGCGCGTCCACAACAGGGTCGGGACCGGGACAGGGCGCGCGTCGTCCCCGAAAGCGCAGACTCCTCCGGTGACCTCGATCCATTCCAGGTTCATGCCTCAGCCGCCGATCAGGAACAGGTCTTCGACGTTGACGTCTTCGCGGATGCGGCTCTTGATCTCGTTGGGCCGCAGCCGAAGTTGCAGGAGTGCGTCGCTGATGGTGTAGAACGCCTCCTGCGCGTCTACGCGGGTTCGGGCGAAAGCGACGTAGTTGTCGGCGAAGCGCACGACTCGGAGCCCGGAGATTTTCTTATCCACTTGGGACAGTCGAAGGTTGATCAGCATGGGTGCGAGACCGGAGCCCGGCGCGATCGGGCTCGGCATCGCGGCGAGCGCGTTGCGCAGGCGGGCCAGGAAGGTGCCGTCGTGGATGTGCTCGGCGTGCCAGTCGATGACTTCGTCGACTGTTGCGCCTTCCGACACCGAGGCGACGTCGAGATCGGCTACCCACCGGAAACGCGCCTGGTGGTACACGGCGGCCTGGCGTAGGGAGGTGATGCGGTTGCGGCGTGGGCGGAACCCGGAGACCCAATCGCGGAAGGCGCTCGCTTCCAGTACCGGTTCGATGGCGTTGCGCAGCGCACGGTGTACCAGTCGATCCCGCACGGTGGGGATGAAGGTGTGCATCTGTTTGCCGGTGTAGGTGGGGAGCTGTACGTCGCGGACCGGTCCGGGTCGCCAGGTTCCGTCAGCGAGTTCGATGGCCAGTTGCGGCAACACCAGGCGCGCATCGCGGCGAAGGTGACCCCAGGTCATGTCGTCGGCACCGGGTGCCGAGGCTCGCCGGCCGCACTGCCGCAACGCGCGTCGCAGGTGCGGCTCGGACAGCAGCGGCATCAGCGAGTGCGACTGCGGTCCGGAGGCGGAGGGCGCTGGCGCTGTTCCGGCCCGCTGCGCTACCGTGCTGGGTGCTTGGGCGGCAGGAACGATCCCCTCGCCACGTTGTACCGGTTCGCAACCCGACACGCGCGAGCCATGGCACGGGGAACGACGGCCCCGCCCAGGCCCAGCCGGTGCGCCGAGTTCCTTCCCCGCCATCATGGTCATCTCCTCACACGCTGCGGTAGTTGGTGGGGTCGGTGATGCCGCTCTGCTGAAACGCTTCCTTGCGTTCGGTGCACGTACCGCACGTCCCGCAGTGCGCTGCCTCGCCTCGGTAGCACGACCACGTCCGCTCGAACGGAACCTCCAGTGCCGCGCCGATGCGGACGATGTCGGTCTTGCTCTGAGTGAGAAATGGGGCGAGGATCTCGAAATCGTCGACCAGCAGTCCCTCGTTGGCAGTGCGGACCGACCTGGTGAACCGCTCGACGAACTCTGTCCGGCAGTCGGGATAAATGGCGTGATCACCGGCGTGCGCGCCGAACGCCACCACATCGGCCTTGCTCACGATCGCCACCGCGACCGCGATGTCGAGCATGATCGCGTTTCGGTTCGGGACGACCGTGGCGCGCATCGACTCGTCGGTGTAGTGCCCGTCGGGCACCGACACGTCGGTGTCGGTCAGGGCCGAACCGACCAACAGCCGCCCGAGCATCGCGAGTTCAACGGTCTCGTGTGGACAGTTGAGCAGTCGCGCAATGTCGGCCGCGTACTCCAGTTCGACTCGGTGCCGTTGGCCGTAGTCGAAGGACAACAGCGTCAGCTCGGCCCCGCGCGCGGCCAGCCAGTACGCCAGCACAGTGGAGTCCAGCCCGCCGGAGGCGATCACAATGGCGCGGCGCGGATGCCGGTGCGCAGGGGTGCCGATCGGCATCTTCACCACGTCCCGCACAGCGAGGACGTCGAGCGGGCCGCGCCGACCACTGCGGTCCACGGCGGAAGGGCCACGTGTGGTTGCGGTCGTTCAAGCCACCGCACGCCTTCGTCCACGTTGTCCAAAGCGGGGAGCAAGATGGTGTCGCCGCGCCGTTTCCAGCCGACCTGGATGCGCACCAGGTCATCCCAGGACGACTGGCGCAGGGTCGTGCGTGGCTGGGTGAGGAAGATCCAGTCGTTGGGATCGCCGGGAACCACGATGATGGGCGCGCGCAACATGTGCCGCGCAAGGAAATTGTTGACCTCTCCAGCGAACCCGGCGCGCATGATGAGCGCGTCGACGTTCGTGCCGAGTTGAAGGCGGACGTCGCCGGTGACGCTGTCGATGGTGGTTGGCCACGCGAACACGTCGCTGTAGTCCCGCGCGCGTTGGTCAGGTTGCTGCTCGGCCAGGGCGGGGTGGTCGTCGATGACGGCGGTCATGAGTCGGTCCTCCTCGAGAGGGGTGGGTGCTGGTGGCGGCCGGGCGGAAGGCGTCGTGGAACCGCTTCCGCCCGGCCGCAGTCGGTGGCGCGAGCGCGCGCTCGTCCGAAGGCACGGCGACAAATCCGGCCTGGCTTCAACATCTGGCTAGACGGCCCCCGCTCGGTGCGGCGGGTGCTCGGCGAGCAGAACGTCGCGCAGTGCCGCCCGGAGCTGCCCGGCCTCGGCGTTAGTCAGCCGGGCGAGCCGTCCGCCGGGCAGCTCGATCTCGACGTCCGCGGGAGTGCGCCGCCGAAGGTGCAGCGCGGACCGCTGGCCGTCGCCGTCGCGGCAGTCGACTTTGCGGTGGTGCCATCCCAGCCGACGAAGCAAGGTCGCGGCGGGCACGGTGTGACATGGCCGCCTCATGGGCCTTCGGTCTTTCGGATCATGCCGAGGCCGTGTGTTCCGGCGGTCGCGATCGCGTGCCGCAGGACCCTGTTGGGAGGCTGGCGTGGCGCGCGCCGATGCGAACCGGCGTAGGCGGATTCGGTCTGCTGTCGACGCCGCCACGCGAACCGCAGCAGGCAACAGACAAACGCCAGCGCGGCGCTCGCCGTGATGACCAGGGCGATCATCCGGCGTCACCCCTGGTGGCGGGGATCGCGGCGAGACCAGGTATCGGGGTCGTGGTCCCGCCGCGACATGACAGCAGAGCAGGGCGCCCCTCGGCGGTTGGGGGAAGACCGCCGTTGTTCTGCTCCGCCGTGCTCGCCATGCCGGTTGTCGTGATGAGGCCAGGTGCACCTGGCGCGGGTGTGGTCGCCACCTCGGTGGCTTGCATGACGGCGGAGCGGAACTGGGCGGTGGCGGCGCGGTCGAGGACCGCGACTTCCCCTGGGGGAGCCATGACCACGACCTCCGAGCCACGCACGACAACACGCAGGGTCCGCTCGCGGCCGGCGACATCACGGCACGCGATGGACCAGGGTCCGGTGTTCATCGTGCGGCACCGCCTCGCGCGGTGTCCCTACTCCATTCCCGTCGACACACCGGCTGCACGAACAAACACGGCACAGCGAGCTGAGTCTGTGGGCATCGCGACGCACAAAGCATCGCGAATCGCTGGGAGAGCATATCTACTCCAATAGTCAGCGAGTCCCTATTATTTGGTTTGTTTGAGTCGTTTTCATCCGAGTAGGCCGTCAAAATGGCCCACGATCGACACCCGGCGACCATTCGGTGCGCCAGCCAGGCGGTGCCCGTGGCCGGTTCCAAAACTGCTGGTGGTTGCGGCTGCGAACACCGATCAACTAAACGATCGCCACGGGGATCGGACCAGAGCGGCGGTGGGGCGGCGATGGGGCGCGGATGGAGCGTTACCCCCGATGACCTGCCCAAACATGGACCGAGCGGCGTCTACGTCAATCGGGTGAAGCGGGTTGACACCGTGTGTAACCAGACTTCTCGATTGTGCGTTCCGGACGCCACAGCGCCCAGGAGACGGACATTTACTCGGCCGCGTTCGGAAGCGTGAACGAATGGTACCCATGCCGCCCCACAGCCGGTGAGGCTTCTCGCCGAACACAAAAGGCAGCTCGTGCGCCTGTTTTTCGGTACTCCGCTGATCCGCCGGCCTGCCGGACTTTCGGTGTCTTGTGGCCCTAGTCTTGACCTGGCCAAACGGCGACGGGAACATCAGGGGCGGTCTAGCCGGACGGGGACGAGCATGGCAGCACGACGAGACGGCCTGGCACGACGCCGCGCGGCGATGGGTTTCACCCAGGACACGCTCGCCGAGCGCCTCGGGCTCGAACGATCCACAGTAGGCCGCTGGGAGCGAGGGACCGGTACACCGCAGCCGTGGAACCAGCCCGACCTCGCCAAGGCCCTCGACTTGTCCCGCGACGCCCTCGCCACTCTCCTCGGTCCTGATCAACTCGCCGGTCCTCCCACTGGCCGGACCTCCGAGCTTGAGGTTGCGCGCGACGTGGGCGCTGCGTTCAACTGGCCGGACTGGCGCGGAGCCGGGCAGGCCAGCGTCCTGGAGCCACCCTGGTCGATTACCGGGACGATGCAGGTTCTTCACGAGGTCGCGGGAGGCACGATGGATCGCCGGGGGTTCTTGATCATCACGGGTGCCGCGCTCGCTGGCGTGGCAGACCGATGGGGTTCAGCCCTGACTGGCGTCGTTCCACCGACCACGGGCGCGCTGCCCGAGCATCGCGACCCGCGCCTGTCCGCCACGGTCCTGGACCGGCTCGACCACCGGCTCGCCGACCTTCGCCAGCTCGATGACGAGTTCGGCGGACGCGAACTCCACCAGCTCGCGGTCGCGGAATTCAACTGGCTGACTCGCCTCGCCGATCAAGCGGACTACAGCACCGCCGCCGGACAGCGGCTCTTCAGCCTCGTCACCGAGGCAGCCCGCCTGTGCGGATGGCTGCACTTCGACGCGGCCCATCATGCCGCCGCCCAGTCCTACTACGTCGCGGCCCTGCGGTCCTCGGCCAGCGCGAACGACTCCCTGACCGGTGCGCACGTCTTGGCGTGCATGAGCTTCCAAGCAACGCTGACCGGCCACCAACAGGAAGCCATCGCCCTGATCGACGCCGCCGAGGACCGGACGAAGCACACCGCCACTCCGCGACTTCGGGCGCTGCTGGCCAGCCGGAAGGCGCGGGCGTACGCGAAGGCGGGCGACGCGGCATCCTGCGGTCACGCCCTCAACGACGCCGAACGACGACTCGACGCGACCACGTCCCAGACCCCGGAACCCGACTGGATCTACTTCTTCGACGAGTCGGAACTCGCCGCGCAGGCCGCTGCCTGCTGGGTCGACCTCCGCCAGCCCGCCAAGGCTCGCCCGCTGATCGACAACGCGCTGAGCAGCATGAACCCCCAGTACGTCCGGGATCGCACGATCTATCACGTCCGCAGCGCCGAAGCACATCTGCACGCCAACGACCTCGACCTCGCCTGCGACGACCTCCACACCGCGGTCGACCTCGCCGGCCACACCGGCTCGGTGCGGTCCATCCACACCATCCGTAGCGCGCGCAGCGCGATGTCGCGCTACGACCGCGAGGCTCGAGTCCAGAAGCTCGATCTCCACCTCGCCGACCTGGCCGCTTAACGAATGCACAGCTCTCGCAGGGTCGCGCTCGTGACGGGCGCGAACCGGGGCATCGGCTACGCCATCGCCGGACAGCTAGCCGAACGCGATATCCATGTCGTCACCACCGCCCGCGACGTCGAGCAGGCGAACCGGACCGCGACCGATCTCGTCGGCCGAGGGTGGGCCTCCTCCGGCGTACGCCTCGATGTGACCGAACCCGACACCATCACCACGGCGGTCCAGCACACCCTCGACCGGCACGGCCGGATCGACATCCTCGTGAACAACGCTGGGATCAGCGACGGAGACCAACAGCCGTCGCACATCGACGTCGACCTGGCCTCCCGTGTCTGGCAGGTGAACGTGCTCGGCGCCTGGCAATGCGCCGAAGCCGTCCTTCCCGCGATGCGTACCGCCGGGTACGGCCGGATCGTCAACCTGTCCAGCACGCTCGGCTCCCTGCATCACATGACGCGGCCCACCGAGCCCGCCTACCGCGTCTCCAAGGCGGCCCTCAACGCCGTCACACGGGTCCTCGCCGCGGAACTCGCCGGCACCGGAATCCTGGTGAACTCCGCGTCCCCCGGCTGGGTCCGCACCGACCTCGGCGGCCCGAACGCTCCACGCACCGTCGAGCAGGGTGCCGACACGCCCGTCTGGCTCGCCACGTTGCCCGACGACGGCCCCACCGGGGGATTCTTCTACGAACGCGAGCCTCTGGAATGGTGATGCACGCCGCCAGAAGTTGGCCGCTCCGGCGACCGCCGCCCGACCGCGACCCTAGGGACTGACTGCGGAAGATCAACAGGAGATCGAGCCTCGTACACTCCGCGCATACCTAGGCTTGACCTGGGCAAATGGCGACGGGAACATCGGGGCTGGTCGACGGAACGGGGACGAGCATGGCGACGCGACGCGACGGCCTCGCACGACGCCGCGCGGCGATGGGATTCACCCAGGAGACGCTGGCCGAGCGTCTGGGGACTGAACGGTCCACGGTCGGCCGGTGGGAACGCGGTACCGGCACGCCGCAGCCATGGAACCAGCCAGACCTCGCCAAGGCGTTGGAACTTTCACCGGAAGGGCTCGCCGACCTCCTAAACAATGTCGGCCCGATAACACGCGCTCCCGCTACCAACGAGCTGTCCCCAACGGCGATCGGACCACTTTCGCTGCGGGAAGATCACGGCCTTGGAGTTGTGGAAAGAATCCAGGTAACCGCACAGGCATTCCAGACCGCCGACCGACGTGTTGGTGGCGGAGTGTTGTACCCGTCGGTTGTGCAGTACCTCAACCTTGAGATCGGGCCACGCCTGCTCGATCCGGGAGATGGAGTTCATGGCTCGGCCCTGTTCGCGGCGGCAGCTTCGATGACAGAGATCGCGGGCTGGATGTCGCATGACGGTGGGCGGGATGCCTTGGCGCATCACCACTTTGACCGAGCCTTTCGGCTGGCGACGGCTGCCCACAACGAAGCGTTGGCTGGAAACGCCTGCGCTTCGATGGCGCACCTTGCGATCGAGCTCGACCAAGCGAACAACGCCCTTCGGATCGCCACTGTCGGACTCGACCGAACCCGCGAGACTCCCGGCGCAGTAAGGCTATTGGCCCGTCTGCACTCCATGCGAGCACGCGCCTTCGCGCTGCGAGGGGAACGAACAAGGTGCACTCACGAGCTGGAGACGGCAGAGCGCATATTGACCGGAGCGAACAACGAACCCGCTGCCGACTGGATCGCGAATTTCGACGACGCTTCTCTGGCGAGTGAGGCCGCCCTGTGCTTCCTGCAATTGACTGAGTACCGGGAAGCCGAACGCCAAGCCAGAGAGGTGATCCGACTCAGGTCGGGGGATCGCGTGCGTAGCCGTGCGTTCGGTCAGCTCACCCTCGCGAACGTGCTGCTTGAAGCAGGTCGCCCGGATGAGGCTGCGTCGCTGGGCCAAGAGGTGTGTCAGTTGACCATATCGCTCAGCTCGGCCCGCGTGGTGCAGCGCCTGAGCGAACTCGGCCAATCCTTGGCGGTGGTTCGAAGCCTGCCCGAAGTAGCGGACTTCCTGACAGCGCTGGCCGCGCTCAGCCCCGTCCCCAGTAAGCAGGAAGGGCGAACTGTCACGTGGCCGGTCTGACTGACGACGAGGCCCGTTTCGCCTACCTCGCCGAGGGGAACGCCAAGCAGGCCCGCAAGCGCGTGGCTGCCGACGTCTTGCTGCGCGACGAGTCAGGCCGAATCCTTCTGGTGAATCCGACATACAAGGAGCACTGGGACCTGCCCGGCGGGATGGCTGAAAGCAACGAGCCGCCCCGCAAGGCAGCAGAGCGCGAACTCGTGGAGGAACTCGGCGTCACCATCACCGCGGGGCGGATACTCGTGCTGGACTGGGTCGGCCCCCATGGTCCATGGGACGACCAGCTCGTGTTCATCTTCGATGGCGGAACGCTGACTGGAGATCAGTTGGCCAACTTGCGCGCGATCGACCCTGAAGTCAGCGAGTTCGCGATGTTCGATCCCGAGGAAGCCAGTCGAAGGCTCCGGCCGGACATGGCCCAGCGCCTTTCCCGTGCACAGCAGGCGTTGTCGAGTGGGGCCGTCGACTACTCCGAGGTGCCGTCGTGACGGCGCGCGAAGCTTCAGCGAACGTCACCCCGGAACGACCACGATCGTGATCAACGCCCCGAACAGGAGAAACGGCCCCATAGGCACCAATGAGCCCTGCGGTCTTCGTCGGGTCGCCCGAACCAGGAGCAACACCAGGGCGGCTGCGAACCAGCCGAGGACGGTGGCCGTAACGAGTGCCGACCAGCTCAACCAGCCGAGCGCGAGGCCGAGTAGGCCGCCCAGTTTCACGTCGCCGGCCCCCAGTCCGCCTCCGGACACCAACGCGAGCACCAGGTAGAGGATGGCGATGACTGCCATGCCGACCAGGGCGCGCACGAAGTCCGGTCCTTTGGAGTGCAGGATCGCCGAGGTCGCCAGCAGCGCGCCGACGATGGCGACGCCCGAGTAGACGAGCACGCTGGGTAGTCGTTGCTCGAGGACGTCGATCACGCCGAGTGCTACACCGAGTGCGGCGAGCACGCTGTACGGCAGCAAGTCGAACTGATGACCGAAGCGCCAGGCGAGGGCCCCGAACATGAGGGCAGTCAGGAGCGTGGCGGTGAGCCGCATCGCGAGGGTTACGGTCGGAGCGGTCGTGAGCAGGCATTGGAAGCCGAATGCCAGGGCGCCGCCAACGAGGATTCCCGCCCCCGCCCACGCCGTGATGAACGCGGCGGACATCAACCGACACCGACACTTTTAACGTTCTGTAGTCGATTCGCCACTGCCTACCCCCAGAAAGTGCTGGTCGCGCCTCCAGTGTCGCGCAGGCAACCTCAGACAGTGACGCCTATCGCCCAAAAGAGTGAAGATCTACAGAAAATGCCTTTCCGACTTCAAAGTCAGTCGCCTACACACTTTGCAGTCGGTGGGGGTAGGTGGTGTAGACGTGGTGTGTATCACGAAAACGATAGACGATCTTCACTGATGTCTGGGGGGTGGGGTGTGGTAGCCCGCAAGGTCTTGATCGTTAGTGGGCGCCGAGCCAGGGCGGTGCTCGGCCTGGGAGCCACGTTGGTGATTCTCGCCGCGTGTAGTTCCGGCACGACCACCCCATCGTCCGGCGCGACCCAGCCGACCGGGCAGGCGCCAACGACTTCGGCTCCGTCGACCACGGCGTTGTCTGTTGTGGACAAAGCCAAGCAGGATGCTCTCGCCTCGTACCGAGGCATGTGGCAGGACTTCGTCGCCGCTGGGACCACATCGGACTGGCAGTCGCCGAAGCTGGGGCGGTACGCGACGGGGATCGCGCTGACGAACATGTCACGGGCCTTGTACGCCGATCACTACAACGGCTTGGTGACCAAGGGCGAGCCCACTTACGAGCCCGCAGTGTCCTCTGTCGACCCTGCTGACAATCCGAACAAGATCGTGATCACGGACTGCTCCGACGATTCTCGCTGGTTGAAGTACAAGGCTTCCACCGGGCAGCCCGCCAACGACACTCCGGGCGGTCGGCACCTCATCAACGCCATCGTCCTGAAGCAAGCAGACGGATCATGGAAGGTCTCGGAGTACGGCGTCCACGAGGTGGGGACATGCTGAAACTACGACGCGTCTCAATCGTGACAGGACTGGTGGTCATCGGCGGCATATGCATCGTGACTCCGGCGCTCGCTGACGGCGGCTACGGCAGCACGACGTGCAACCAGACGCCGGCCCCGGTATGCGACCTCGGCGCGGGCAAAGGCGAAGACAACAAACCGGGAAACCCCGGAAACGGCAACAAACCGGGACGTCCGGGCAACGGCAACCCAGGCAACGGCAACAGCAACCCCGGCGACACGATCATCGGCGGGAACTCGAACCTGGCCAAGTGCTCCTACGTGAAGAGCGATTACCAGCCGCCATCCGGCGGTGTGGTCACCGCCGCCTTCACCAAGCCCCTGAACGCAGGCGGCGTGACCGCGCAGCCCGCTGTCTTCACCCGCCCAGCAGCGGGTGGTGTGGTCCTGGCGCAAGCCGCTCAACCAGCTCAGGGCCAGCAAGGTTCTTGGTACGTATGGCAATGCTCGACCGCGGGCGTCACCGACGGCCTGTACCGGCCACCGGTGTGGATGGCTGATGGACAGCCGCCCGGAGCGGCGCAGTTGCCTTCGCCGGCCGAGTTGGCGCAGATGGCGCGCAAGCAGTTGCGGCTGCCCACGCCGACCATCGCGGCGAACCCCATCGGCGATCAGCTGGTGAACTTGCCGACATGGATGTGGTTGTCGAGCGGGTGGGGGCCGGTATCGGCGACAGCCTCCGTGCCGGGCGTATCAGTGACGGCCACCGCGACGCCGACGTCGGTGACGTGGTCCATGGGCGACGGCAGCACGGTGACGTGCACCGGGGCGGGCACGCCGTTCCGGACGGGCAGTGACCCGAAGGCTCCGTCGCCGGACTGCGGCCACACCTACCGCACCTCGTCCGCGAAGCAATCCGGGCAAGCGTTCCCGGTCGCCGCGACGGTGCACTGGACAGTCACCTGGGCGGGCGCGGGCCAAGGCGGAACGTTCCCGGACCTGACCACGACCGGCAACGCGGCCTTCCGTGTCGCGGAGGCCCAAGCCCTCAACAACGGCGGCGGCTGACCACCCACGGGCAGCACCTCCTTTCATAACAACACAAACAGCAACTCATCCCTCCGCTCGCTGAAGAACCTCGGCGACGCGGCGCACTACCCCCATGCCCGGAGGAGGTACCGGCGTGACCACGAACATCACGAGCCAGCCGGACATCGACCGACCCACGAAGTCGGCCAGCGGTCCCTGGGTCGCGGACGGCAAGAAGCCCGCCTCGCGGCTACGCGGAACGAAACGGCGGCGAAGTGTCCCGCACCTGCTGCTGGGTGCCCTGCTCGTGCTGGCGTGTGCCGCCGCGTTCCTGCTGGTGTCGCTGAACTCCGGGAACCGCGAAACGGTCTTGGCGTTGGCGCGGCCGGTGACGGTCGGGCAAGTGCTTACCGCGCAGGATCTCAAGCAGGTCAACGTCGCCGTCGACCCCGGAGTGTCTATTGTGGACGCTAGTCAGGCGGCCAGCGTGGTGGGTAAGACACTGTCCGCGAGCCTGCCCGCCGGTGCACTGCTGACCTTGGACGCGGTGAGCGGGGCCGGTGTTCCCGCGACGGGGCAGGCGATCGCGGCGTTGTCGTTGAAGGCGGGCCAGTTCCCGGTGGAGGTGTCGCCCGGCGCGCATGTGTCGGTGGTGTTCGTGCCCGGTCAGGCGGGCGCCGCGTTGGCCAGCCCGCCGACGCCGGACTCCACGACCGTGTGGCCGGCGGTGGTCACCAGCGTGACCTCGCCGCCGAACCAGCAGATCACGGTGGTGTCGGTGCAGCTGAGCCAGGCCGCCGCCCGCCAGATCGCCGCCGTGCCCGCGGGTCAGTTGTCGATCGTGATGCTTCCGGGAAGTGGTCAGTGATGTTGGTGGCGGTGCTGTCGGTGAAAGGGTCGCCTGGGGTGACCACGTTCTCGGTTGCGCTGGCCGCGCGCTGGCCCACGCCCGCCCGCGCGCTGCTGGTGGAGGCCGACCCCTCGGGCGGGGACGTCGGGACGCGGTTCTCGCTGGAATCCGCACCAGGGCTGGTGAGTGTGGCGGTCGCCGCCCGGCGCAGCGACGACCCGGCGTTGCTATGGCAGCACGCACAGTCCCTGCCGGGCGGGTTGCCGGTGGTGGCCGCGCCAGCGGACGCCGACCGCGCGCGAGCGGCGTTGTCCGCGCTGGCCGACCCGACAACTGGCGCGGGCGTCCTGCGGACGGCCGCGAGTGCGCCGGAGTCCGTGGTGATCGTGGACTGCGGCCGGATCGACGCTGGTTCTCCGGCGATGCCGATCGTGCGCGCGGCCGACGCGATGGTCTTGCTGACCCGTGCGCACGCCGACGACCTCGCGCACCTGGCCCGCCGCCTGCCGGCGATCGGCCGGTGGACCGCGCATCCGGCGATGTTGCTGGTCGGCGAGGGGTATTCCACCGCGGAAGTCGCCCGCGAACTCGGCGTGCTGCCGCTGGGCCGCGTTCCCGACGATCCGCACGGTGCCGCTGTGCTGTGTGGACGGCCCAGCACGCTGCGGTGGGGCCGGAGCGGACCGGCCCATTCGGCGCTGGGGCAGGTAGCGCACAGGGTCGCAAAAGTGCTCATCGCTGAGCAGGCACCGCCGCCCGCGTTGCCTCGGCAGGCACCGGCCGACAACCAGCCGATGCCGGTGCTGCGCGCGGTGGCTGGCGTACACGGTGTGCCCGGCGTGCCGGCCAGCCCGGTCTCGGCCAACGGTCTGCGACTCGCGCCAGCGCCCCTGCCGCCGAACCCCGAGAACACTTCACGCGGAGGGCAAGCGTCATGACGTATCCGCCCAACAGTCCTCCGCCCAACGGCTATCCGCCTCCAGTCCCCCTGCGTCCCCACCACCAGCAGCAGGGACAACCACAGGGTTGGCAACCGGCCAATACGTCCGGCCATCCCAGCTGGGCGCAGTCGTCCCCGCAACCAGCACCGAGTGGCCCGGAGCCGGTGCAGGCAACCGAGGCTGTCGGCCGGCTTCGCCAGCACCTGCGCGACACGCTCGGCACCGAGCTGCCCCTGCGGGTGGATGCCCAGCAGCGCCGCAGCGGCGCCCCGGTCACCAGGGAGGCTCGGCGCGAGCTGGCGCGGTCGATCCTGGATGACGCGGTCGCTGCGCACAGCGAGAACGAGCTGATGGACAACCGGTCGCTGGTCGGCCGGGATGTCGAGCAGCGGGTGATCACCGAGGTCATCAACGAACTGTTCGGCATGGCGGGCTTGCAGCCGCTGCTGGACGACCCGACGGTGGAGACGATCAACGCCAACCGCTACGACCGGGTCTTCGTGCAATACAACGACGGCCGCCGCGCACGGGTCGCCCCGATCGCGGGCTCGAACGAGGAGCTGACCGACCTCGTCCGGCTGCTCGCCGCCCGCGCGTCGAGCCAGGAACGCCGCTTTGATTACGGCTCCCCGGCCGTCAACCTCCAACTGCCCGGCGGGGAACGACTGTTCGCGGTGATGGGCCTGACCGCGGGCGGGGTGACCTCACTGTCGATCCGCCGGCACGGCTATCTCACTGTGACCCTGCCCGAGCTGCGTACTCGCGGCACCATCGACCCCGGCCTGGAGCAGTTCCTCCGCGCGTTGGTGCGGGCGCGCAAGAACATCCTGATCACCGGCGGCACCGGCGCGGGCAAGACCACCCTGCTGCGGGCACTCGCCTCGGAGATGGACTCGATGGAGCGCATCGTCACCATCGAGGACGCGTTCGAGCTCGGCCTGGAACTCGACCCCGACATCCACGCCGACGTGACCGCCTTCCAGGCCCGTGAAGCCAACGTCGAGGGCGCGGGCGCGATCTCCCAGGCCGAACTCGTCCGGTGGGGCCTGCGCATGTCGCCGGACCGGGTGATCGTCGGCGAGATCCGGGGACCGGAAGTCATCCCAATGTGCAACGCCATGAGCCAGGGCAACGACGGCTCGATGGCGACCCTGCACGCCAGCAGCTCAAGGATCGCCTTCACCCGGCTGGCCTCCTATGCCGCCCAAGGCATCGAACGCCTCCCACTGGACGCGACGAACCTGCTGGTCGCCTCTGCGGTGCACTTTGTCGTGCACCTGGCCCGCGGCACCGACCGCACGACCCGCGTCGTGTCCTCGATCCGCGAGGTCGTCGGTGCCGACGGCCCCCAAGTGGTCTCCAATGAGGTCTACCGGCCCGGCGCGGACCGCCGCGCCCGTCCGGTGGCCGGGGCACTGCGCACCGACACCCTCGACGACCTCGTCGACGCCGGGTTCGACCCCGGCCTGCTCGAGCAGCCGGAAGGCTGGTGGCCGCGGTGAACATCACGATCAGCGCCACCACCGCCCTGTCGGCCTTGCTCGGCGTCGGACTCGGTGTCGGGCTGCTGCTGGTCATCATCGGCTGGCGTGGCGTGGACGCGAACCGGCGCTCCGGACTGTTCCGCCGCGGGCAGACGCGCCGCGCCCAAGCCGGGCCGCGAGACCAGCGCCAGGCGCTGCGGGGCGGCCTGGCGGTCGCGGTGGGTGTGCTTATCGGGGTGGCCACCGGCTGGGTTGTCGGCGCTGTGCTGGCTGGGCTCGCGGTCTGGGCATTGCCCCGTGTCTTGGGCCGCGACCCCGAGCACGCACGCCGGGTGGCGCGGATCGAGGCGATCGCGACCTGGACTGAGATGCTGCGCGACACGCTCTCGGCCGCCGCCGGGCTGGAGCAGGCCATCCTCGCGACCGCTCCGCTGGCGCCGCCGGCCATCCGCGGCGAGATCACCGACCTCGCGGTACGGATCGAGAACGGAGACCGGCTGGCGCCCTCCCTGCGCCACCTGGCCGACCAGCTCGCCGACCCCACCGGCGACCTCGTCATCGCCGCGCTGGTGCTCGCGGCGGAGCAGCAGGCCCGCCAGCTCGGTGACCTGCTCGGCTCGCTGGCGCACACCGCTCGCGAGCAAGCCTCGATGCGGATGCGGGTCGAAGCCGGGCGCGCCCGGACCCGAACCAGCGTGCGGGTGATCGTCGGCACCACCTTGTGCTTCGCGGTGGCCGTGGTGCTGCTCAACCGCCCGTACTTGTCCGCCTACGACTCGGCCACCGGACAGATCGTCCTGCTGGGCATCGGCGTCCTGTTTGGACTGGGCTTCACGTGGCTGGTGCGGGTCGCCAGGGTCGCCGAGCCTGAACGGTTCTTGTCCTTGGCCGCCGATTCCGAGGACCAGCCCGCGCTCGTCGCCGAGAGGCAGGTGTGACCCCGTGATCACCGCACTGATTCTGGGAACCGGGCTCGGCTTGGGTCTGTGGGCGCTGGCGGTGTGGGCGTTCCCGCCCCGGCCCGCCCTGGGGGCGGTTCTGGCACGCAGCACGGCGGCGCCTGCGCCGACGCCGATCCTGGCCACCGAGGACACCGGGTGGGCGGCCAAGCTCGGTCGCCCGTTCATCGCGCCGCTGCGCGCGCTCGGGCTGCCCGGCGAGCGGTTGGCTCGTGATCTGGCGGTCATCGGCCGCCCGGTCGCGACCCATCTGGCCGAGAAGGCAACCCTGGCGATCGCGGGGCTGCTCGCCCCAGTCCTGTTGCAATTGCTGCTGACCGTGGCCGGGTTGTCGCTGGGGATCGAGTTCCCGATCATCGCTGGACTCGTTCTGGCCGCCGCCGGATTCTTTCTGCCCGACCTGCAAGCGAAGTCGGACGCGGCGAAGCTGCGCACTGGGTTCCGCCACGCCCTGTCCGCCTACCTCGATCTGGTGTGGATCACTCTCGCCGGTGGCGCCGGGGTCGACAGCGCGCTCAACGACTCGGTCGCCATCGGCCGAGGCTGGGCGTTCGAGCAGATCCGCCGAGCCCTCGACACCGCCCGGCTGACCCGAACGACACCGTGGGCGACGCTGCGCCAGCTCGGTGAGGAACTCGACGTCACCGAGCTGTCCGAGCTCGCGGCCTCGGTCAGCCTGGCCGGCACCGAGGGCGCGAAGGTCCGCACCTCACTGGCGGCCAAGGCCGGGGCGCTGCGCACGCACCAGATCACCGACGCCGAAGGTAACGCCCAGGCCGCCACCGAACGCATGTCGCTGCCGGTGATGGCGTTGTTCCTGGGCTTCTTGGCGTTCATCGCCTACCCCGCACTGACGCAAGTCCTGAATGGACTGTGAGTTGCGGAGGCACGTGGAAATGGGAGGAGAAACGCGATGCACCTCTACCTGGTGACATTGTGGACGACGGTGAAGGCGCGGTGGGAAGTGCTGCGCCGGGAACCCGAGGCCGGGTACTCGACCGAGACGGTGCTGGTGACAGCGCTGCTCGTGGTAGCCGCGTTGGCGATCATCGCGATCATCATCGCGAAGGTCACCGCCAAGGCCAACGGCATCAACCTGTAACCGTGATGCGCGGGGAGCAGGAACAACGGTGCCGCCGCCGCGCCGACAGGGCCCGCGGTGATGGCCGGCCGCAGCCTGCGCGCGGGAGGACGGCCTCGCGAGGCCGTATCCGGCGGCTGCTGCGCGGCGACCGCGGCGCGGTCAGCGCGGAACTGGTGATCGCGACGCCGCTGCTTCTGTTGATGCTGCTGGCGATCGTGCAGTTCGCGCTGTGGTCGCACGCGACTCACATCGCTCAGGCCGCGGCGTCCCAGGGGCTCGCCGCCGCGCGAGCCCAGAACGGAACCGCGGCCGCGGGCAGCGCGAGTGCGCAGCAGATGCTCGATCAGCTCGCGCGCGGCCCGTTGACCGGCACCAGCGTCGGTGCCGACCGCACCGCGAACTCCGCGGCGATCCGGATCGCCGGGACCGCGACGTCGGTGATCCCGTTCCTCAGCTTGCCGGTGCACGCCGAGGCGTCCGGCCCGGTCGAACGGTTCGTTCCCGATCTGGCCAGCGGTGGGTGATCGGACACTATGACGACCACGAACCCGCCCACCACCCGGATACCCGCCACGTGTCCGTCTGGTGGTCCAGAACGCCCACTGGGGCGCGATCACCCCCGCTGGGGTTGGTGGGTGGCCTGGTGGCGCGCGGACCGGGGCTCCGTGGCTGCGGAAGTCACCATAGCGGCGCCGTTTCTGGTCATGCTGCTCGTGTTCGTCGCTGTGGTGATCCACCGAGGGGTGGATGCCCGGTTGCGGCTGGACGATGCCGCCCACCAAGCGGCCCGCGCGGCGAGCATCGAACGCACCTCGGCAACCGCGACCGCAGCGGCGCAGTCCACCGCCACCAACGCGCTGTCCTCAGCCGGAGTGACATGCGCGTCGCTGAGCGTGGACACCGCCACCGGAGGGATGCGACCGGGCGGCACGATCAGCGTGACGGTGTCGTGCGCGGTCGACTTCGGCGACGCGCTGATCCTCGGCGTTCCCGGCCAGAAACGCTTGTCCGCCACCGCTGTCGAGCCAGTCGATACCTGGCGCTCGGTCTCGGGGAATACCTCCGGAGGCGGCGCATGATCCGCCAGGAACAGGATCAGCGGCCACCCTGGAGCCACTGGTGGCGAACACAGCGGCAGACCTGGTGGCGGGCCGACGAAGGCAGGGCGACCGCGTTCGTCGTGGTGCTCACCATCGGAATCCTCGCGCTGGCCGGACTGACCCTGGACGGGGGCTTGGCCTTGTCCGCCAAGGTCAAGGCGAACGGGCAAGCGGAGGCCGCTGCTCGCGCCGGCGCCCAGGCCATCGACCTCGCCTCCTACCGCAGCACAGGCACCCTGCAACTGGTGCCGGTTCAGGCGGTCGCCGACGCGCAAAGCTATCTCGCGACCGTCGGGGCCTCCGGAACCGTGACCGTCTCCGGCGACACGGTCACAGTCACCATCACCGCCTCCCAGAACACACAGCTGCTGGGCATGGTCGGGATCTCCAGCCTCACCGTCCACGGCACCGGCAGCGCTCATCCCCAGCGCGGGGTGGTGACCATCGACCCATAGGGCACCCAACGCTCGCATCGGCACGTCAACGCAAAGGAGACCAGGATGGCTACAACCGACATTGCCACGGCCGAGGAGATCGACCGCCGCGTCGAGGCGGCCGACACGGCCCGGCGCGCGAAGCGTTCCGCTGCGGCAAAGGAGGTCGGTGAACTCGCCCAACGCCGGACGGCGCTCGTCGAGCAACTCGACGAGGTCGAACGGCAACTCGGTGAGGTACTCGCTGACGCGAGCGACGTGCTGGACATCGATGAGCTGGCGCGGTTCACCAACATTCCGGCCGCCGATCTGACGGCGTGGCTCACGCCCCGGAAACCGCCCCGCGCCACAAAGAAGAAGAGGCCCGCCGCGATTACACCCAGCGGAGCGCCGTCCGCGACGAAGACAGCGACGAACGGCCAGGCGCCCGTGCCGCCCGAGCCCGCCGTACCTCGCACCGACAGCGCAGACGCGCCCGAACGCGTCACGGCGGGAGTGACATGACAACGCTCGAGCCCGTCGGCGGCTGCCGCGCAAGGCGCACCCCGGCTCCTCTGCGTCCGATGCCTCGTGGAGTGGCGAGGATCGAACTCTAAAGCCCTGTACTGCCAAGGAAACGAGCCAGCTGTGACCTCGACATCGCACCAGTCCGGCCGGGAACCGGCACGGCCACCGAGCGCGGGCCGCCGCGTCTGGTGGGCGCTGGGCGGCATGTTCCGGTTCGTTGGCCGGGTGCTACGAGGTCTCATCGCGGGCAGCGTGTTGCTCGCGCTTGTGGCGGGCTTGCCCTGGGCGTTGTGGCACTACATCGGCTGGCCGTTGCCGAACCACGTCCCGACGTGGGCCGAGGTCCAGGGCGTGCTGCTCGGCCCGATGACGACCACGTTCCTGCTGGACTTCCTCGCCTGCTTGTGTTGGATCACGTGGGCCGCATTCACCATCGACGTCCTGCGGTGCACGGTGGATCTGGCTCGCAGCGGGTTCGACGCGGCCCGGTTGCCGGACTTCTCCGCCGCCGGTCCAGTTCACGCGCTGGCGGGCGTCTTGGTCGGTGCGGTGCTGCTGGCGGTGCTGGGCAACCGGCCCGCACCGGCACCGGTCGCTTCGTTGTCCGCATCGCTCGGGACCGGATCGCAGGTCGTGGCGACCGCCCCGGCCTGGCAACACCAGGCCCCCGCCGGGGAGACCGTAGTGGTCCGCAACGCGGTCTTCGCCGCTCAGACCACCACCGGAGACAACACTGTCACCGCTCCCGCGCATCCGGAGTCGGTGGTCGTGCTGGCACCGCAGAACGGAGTCCACGACTCGTTGTGGCGCATCGCCGAACGCAGCCTCGGTGACGGCGCGCGCTGGCCGGAGATCTTCGACCTCAACAAGGGAAAGCCGCAACCGAACGGACATAGCTTCACCAAGCCCAGCTTGATCTTCCCCGGCGAGGAACTCGCCCTGCCGCGCGAGGCGAGCGCGCCGGCCGTGCCGCCGCAGCAGCCAGCCGACCCGCAGCAGACGACTCCGACCCCGCCGACAGCAGCGCCGCCGACCTCCGCCGCGCCACCGACGAGCATCCAACCATCCACACCAGCGCAACCCGCACCGTCCACCCAGCAGGCACCACCGGCCGCGACCAGCACGAACACCCCTCCCGCGACGGGCGACCCCGGCGTCCGGTGGGGAGCGGAGCTGTTCGTCGGTCTCGGGCTTGCCGCCGCGGTCAGCGCGGCGCTGATGGTCGCCCGCCGCCGCTATCGCAGCCGGTATCGGCCCGGCAGCGGTGACCGCGACGACCTGCCCGTCGCGCCGGTGGTCTACCAGCTGCGGCTGGCTCACCTGCGCGCCGAGGCCGACGACGAGATCGACCTCGACGAGGACTACCTCGAGGACGGGGAACAGCAGCGTCCACAGCGTGTCCCGCCTGCGCCACCCCTCGTGGTGGGCGCGCCCCAGACCGGCGCCGGCCGACCCCCCACCGTCGCGCCAGGTCTGGGTGTCCGCGACGGTCGCGAGGTCGCCTTGGACCTCGCGACCGCCCGCGGCCTCGGGCTGGTCGGCGCCGGTGCCCCCGCCGGGGCTCGCGCGCTGCTGGTCACCGCGCTCACCACCACCGCAAGCCACATGGCGACCTAGGCCCGGGCGGCTGTCATCGTCCCCGCCGACCACCAGGGCTC
>NZ_JBHXJK010000002.1:0-59290 GCF_042723255.1 Amycolatopsis thailandensis | reverse complement strand
TACCCCCCACACACCCCCCCCCAACCCGTGGGGCGTGGGGGGGGGGGAGTGTTTTAATCGGCCCGCGCCCACGACCTGGTCTCCGTGCTCGGCCGCAGAGCAACCCAGGATCACCTGCCCTCGGCCGTCCGGGTCGTCGCCGACCTGGACGACGCACTGGACGCGGTCGAGGCCGAGACACTGGTGCGTGCCTCGGCAAGCCGTGAATCCGAGGCCGTGCTGGGAACCTGGCCGCCTCTGGTGCTGGTGGCACGGCCACCAGCACACCATCAGCGTCTGCAGGCGGTCTTGGACAACGGCGCGCCGTTCGGCGTCACCGGTCTGCTGCTGGGCCAGTGGCAACCCGGCGTCACCTGCTACATCCGCCAGGACGGCACGATCTCGGCCACCGGCCCCGGTCTGGGCGAGGCCCTGCGCGGCACCCGGATGTTCCGCCTCGGCGACGACGACACCGCCGAGCTGCTGACGCTGCTCCGCGAAGCCGAGCCGGACCCGCCAGTGGCTCACGACGATGTCGTTGTCGCGTCACCAACGACGCGCCCTCGCATAGTCAAGGCACACCCGGCCGGCAGCGACCAGACCTCGCCGGGCGCGTTGGGCCTGCTCGAGACCGGCGGTTCGGACGCGAGCGAGGTCGAGCTGGAAGTCACGGCCGCGGTCACAGCACCGGCACCCCTGGATACCGAGCTGGAGATCCTCGCCCCCGCCCACGTTCGGCCGCCCGGCGTCCGGCTGCGTCCACCGGCCTCCAGCGGCCGATCGGTCCCGGCGCGCCTGGCCGACGACGAGACCGAGCACCGCGACGAGAGCGATACCGACGAACCGGTGTCCACCGGTGAGCCCGCCGAGCCCGTGGCCGAGACGCCGCCGACCACCACCACCGGTGGTGGTGGTGAACAGGACACCAGCCCAGCGCTGATCACCGTGACCGTGCTCGGTGACCTGCGCGTGCACTGGCACCCCGAACCTGGCGCCACCGGCGATGCGCGCGAGATCACCGGCACCTTGCAACCCCGGACCAAGGAGTTGCTGGTGCTGCTCGCATTGCATCCTGACGGTGCGACCCGAGAGACGCTGGTCTCGGCGTTGTGGGGCCAGGATCCCCCAGCGCGGCCGACCAACGCCCTGCACACGGCGCTGTCGCGGATGCGCAGCGCGCTGGCCGCCGCCACGAACGGCACGGTGACCGACGTCGTCTCCGCCAGCAACGGCCGCTACCAGCTCGATCCCGCGAGCGTTCGCAGTGACTACCGGCGCTTCGCGCACGCCGTCGCCGCCCGCCGCGCCGCCGCCACCGACTCCGCGCGTGTCGACGCCTACCGGGACGTGGTCAACAGCTACGGCGGACCGCTGGCTGAGGGCATGTCGAACGAGTGGATCGAGCCCGCACGCGAGGCGATCCGCCGCGACGCCATCGACGCTGTCGCGGCGCTGGCTCGCGCGCTGGTGGACTCCGATCCCCAGCAGACCCTGGATCTGCTGGAGGTCGCGCGGGCCTTCGATCCGCACAACGAGCTGCTCTACCGCGACATCATGCGGCTGCAGGAACGCCTCGGGCAGCTGGACGCCATCCCGCGGACGCTGACCTTGCTGACCACCCGGCTGGCCGAGGTCGACGCGGCGCCGACCCCGCAGGCTCGTGGGCTGGCCGCCCGGCTGGGGCAGCGCCACGAGGACGGCTCAGCTGGCGCCGCGAGTGCACAGGCCCAGGGCGAACGTGGTCGCATCGCGGCCAGCTGAGGCTTCGCCACCACGGCCGCGCGGGTCTGCCGATGCCGGCCCGGACGACGCGGGTGTGTGCCAGCTCGGCCTATTCGTCGTCCTCGTCATCGGTGAGACCGATTTCGTCCAGCTCGGCAACTCCGGTCAGCGTGCCTATCTCGTCGCCATTTCTGCGGCTGTATGCCTGAGCTTGCGCGATGAGTTCCTGATGCTCATCAGCCCAGGCCACGAGCGTCTCAGCCTGTGTCAAGAACTCCAAGACTTCCGGCTTCAACTCGTAAGTGACCGTGACCGGAAAAGTCTTTGTGCACCGGATGCGCGTCAAAAGACCTTCTTCGGTCATCTTTTTCAATGTGCGCGCCAGAATGCTATCGTGCAGGACGGCGTGTTTGTCCGACCATTCTTCACCAATGGAATACGAGCTAATCGTGGAAAGAATCTCTTTTCGCCGCATGGGGCCACCCGAGAGCGTGACCAGGATGGCCGGTGCCCACTTGTCCCCGAAAAGGTACTTCAGGTCGTACAAACCCCGAAGGAACCTCTCGTCCCCCACTTTCATAGCGCCTCCCCGTGTGCACAGACCCGGCCCGTGTGCCGCGCCCGTCGTCCCCTCATCCGGCGACGCGCCCCCTGCGGCTGCCACCCGAACGGTCGTGCCTGCTCAGCACGACCACCGTGCCGGTCTCGGCCTCCTCGTGTCGTAGCGATGGAGCCCTCCACGTTACGCCGAACGGTGGAACCAGCCCACCGTATTCCTACTCAAAGCGAACTATGACCGAATGTCACGCCGAGTAGCCGTTGCGGAGATCATCTACACGCACAGTGGCTTCCGTTGGGGGTTCATACGGGGGATCATGATGGGGTTCATACGGGGGATCAGGTTAGAGGACCACCCCCTGCGGCCTGCGAAGACGCTGGTCATGGGGACTATCGGGGGATCCGCTGGTATCCCAGACTCGCTTGTCCACAAGCCGGTAGACACATCGGGGCGGGCTGGGTGGTCGTCGCTTCCATGTTGGCCGCTCGGTCACCTTGTTCATGTATCTCACGTCCATCCTTACTCTCCTTTCCTATTTGTTTGTTTTATTTCTTGTTGTTCAATGACGCTATTCCCTGCGCCTCGCCGAACCATTTCCGTCCGCGGTGGCCGGCGCGCGTCCGGGTCACTGACCTGCAGAAATCGACGCACTGACGGCCGGAATTGTGACCGTACGGACGGCTTTCTATTCGCCGGGAATGGCGGCGGCGAACATCGCGAAAAGAGTCTTGAAAATGGGTGGCTATTTCTATTGCGCGCGGCGCGCGGCAGAGTCATAATTGAATTACCGCCGGGGGAACCGGAAACCACACCGAATACCACACCCGGCGCGAGCTATGTCCAACGAATGGGGCCGATTATGTGTTACGCCGACACCACCACCGAAACCGACAACACGGTGACCGCGTTTTGTTACTGCGGGTGGGTCGAATACGGCCACACCCAGGAATCGGCCGACGCCGCCGCCGAAGCCCACCAGAACGCGCCCGACGTCATCGACGCCGACGCCACCGCCGCCACGGTCTGACCGTTCCCGCCGCCGCCCGCACTAGATCGAAAGGACCACCCCGCGATGACCACGCCAGCCACGCCGACAACCGCCACCCCGGCGGCATCCGGCACGACGACCACCGCCCCGGCGGGCGGACGGTTGCCCAACGGCGAACTCCGCCGACAGGTGGCGCAAGTCCTCACCGATCAGGCGGGCACCGAACTGACCCCGCGCAACATCGCCGCCACACTTGGCGGGAAGTCATCGGGCGCGATCGGCAACGCACTCGCCGCGCTGACCGCCGGGGGCTACGCCGAACAAACCTCGACCAAACCGGTCCGCTACCGCTCAACCCCGACCACCGCCGACGCCGCCGCCGCGCCCGTGGCGGTCCCGTCCGGCACACCCCGCCGCCCCCGCACACCCCGCCCGACGACACCGCCACCCACGACCACACCCGCCGCCGCCCCGGCGACTCCGGCCGTGACCGGTCCGGTAACGCGCCCGAACGGGCAGCTCTACCACCCGCGCAAGCTGTCCGGACTGCCGGACGTGACCGCGCTGCAGAAGTTGCGTGATGCCGGGGTCGCCGCCCTGATGTACGGACCACCCGGAACCGGGAAGACCTCGGTCGTCGAGGCCGCTTTCGGTGACCTGGTCACGGTTCAGGGTGACGGCGACACCACGGTCGCCGACATCGTGGGCGAGTACACCCAGACCCCGGACGGCAAATTCGTGTTCGTGCACGGTCCGCTAGTCCGCGCGATGCGCGAAGGCCGGACCCTGTTCATCGACGACGCCACGCTCATACCGCCGACCGTGCTCGCCGTGGTCTACCCCGCGATGGACGGCCGCCGCCAAATCATGATCAAGGCCAACGGCGGCGAAGTCATCGACGCCGCCCCCGGTTTCTACGTCGTGGCCGGACACAACCCCGGCGTGCACGGCGCGGTGCTGTCGGATGCGTTGGCGTCGCGGTTTTCCGTGCAGATCCAGGTGTCCACCGACTACGACCTCGCCACACAACTCAAGATCGACACCCGCGCCGTGTCCGTGGCGCGCAACCTGTCGACCCGACAGGCGGGCGGCGAGATCCGGTGGGCACCCCAACTCCGCGAACTGCTGGCATTCCAGAAGATCGCCGATGTGTTGGGCACCGACGCCGCCGCCGGGAACCTGATCGGCACCGCCCCGGAAGAGGACCGCGACATCGTGGCCACCGCCGTCAAGATCGCTTTCGGTAAAACCGTTGCCCCGTTGGCACTCGGTGCCCGTATCTGACCAATCGCCACCCGCCCGAACCGTCCGGAAAGGACACACGCGATGACCGCGCACATGATCGCCGACCCCGCCGCCACCGCGTCGGCCGTGTTCCCCGCCGCCCCCGGATGGGACGCGCTCTCCGCCGCGCTGACCGCCGAAGTCCCCGCGATCGCCGACCGCGACGACCTCCTGGTCACCATCGCGCCCGGTGCCGGACACGGTGCCCCGGCGTGTTTCCTGCCCGCCACCGCCATGATCGAAGTCGACGGTACGCACCTGCACCCGGTCGACCCCGCCACCGCCAAACCGCACCGGATCAGCGACCGGAAACGCTACGCCCCCACGTGGGGCGCGCTGACCCACGAATGCGCACACAGCAAACACACCCGGTGGCTCGCCGACGTGCCCAAGGACGCTGACCCCGGCGCGGTGGACGCCGCGCTGCTGCTGGAAGAGCCCCGGATCGAACGGGCACAGATTCACCGCCGCCCCGACGACCGCCACTGGTTGCGCGCGTGCGTGAAAACCATCGTCACGGGCGGCATGAAACTCAACGACCCCGCCTTCGCTCCGAAAATGACCCCGCGCCACGCCGCCCACACCGCCGCCCTGTTCCTGGGACGCACCGACGGCGGCATCCTCACCCGCGCCGAAACCGCCCCCGTCGCGCGCGCCGTGGAAGACGTGCTCGGCGCGGAGAAACTCGGGAAGCTGCGGGCGTTGTGGCGCAAGGCATTCCGCACCGCCGACGACGACACCGCCGCCATGATCGAACTCGGCCGCCAGTGGTGCGAGATCATCGGACCCGACCCCGACACCACACCGCCGCACCTCGCCGACCCGTCCGCCACCCCCGACCCGTCCGGCACCCCGTCGCCGTCCCCACTGGCAGACGCGATCGGCAAGGCATTGGGCAAGGTGGCACGCGCGGTAGCACGGGCGAAGCTGCCCGAGGACCCCGCCGAGATCGCCGCCCGCGAGAAGGCCGCCGCCGACGCCGCCGCGAAGAAGGCCGATGACGCCGCCCGCACCGTGTTCACGGTTGGTGGTCCCCGTGACGGGCGCACCGAAACGATCGGCACCCGCCCGCCGACCACGGGCGAACGCACCGCCGCGCGGGTACTCGGGCGCGCGCTGACCACCGCCGGAGTCCGTGACCGGGTAGCGACCAAGACGACCTCGCCGATTCCGCCGGGACGCCTTCGGATGCGCGGGGCACTGGCACGCGAGGCACAACTGGCCGCCGGGGCGATGCCGACCGCCGAACCGTTCACCCGCACCACCCGCACCCCGGTACCGACCCCGCCGCTACGGCTGGGCATCGCGTGCGACGTGTCCGGTTCCATGGGCAGCTTCGCGAAACCGGTCGCCTCGACCGCGTGGATTCTGGCCAACGCCGCCGCACAGAGTCCGGTGCCCGCCGACACCGCCACCGTGATCTTCGGGCACCACGTCCGCCCGATCACCCGCCCCGGCAAGGCACCCGCCGCCGTGACCGACTTCGCCACCCGCGACAACTGGGAAGCCGTCGACACCGCGATCGACGCCCTCGACGGCGCGCTCGGACTGTCGCGCCCCGGTGCCGCGCGGTTGCTGGTCATCGTGTCCGACGGCAAGTTCCGCGACGGACCCCGCCGCAACGGGCAGCAGCTTCTCGATCGGTTGCGTGCCACCGGTTGCGCCGTGTTGTGGATCGCCCCGGACGTCCCTGGGCGCAAGCCGATGACCGGGGCGACCGTGCACGTGATGACCGACCCCACCACCACCGCGCAGGCCATTGGCCGCGCCGCCACCGCTGCCCTGCGTGCCACCCGCTGACACCCACAACCCGGAACCCATAGCCCGCCATCCGTCCACAGAGGAGACCTCACATGATCACCAACGCCGCCAACCGGATCGCCGACCGGATGCCGCAGCTGACCCTGAACCAACTCCGGGAGGTGTTCCTCGCCGCCGTCGAGTGCCTCGACGAGGAAGCGGGCGAAGAAATTGGTTGCGGGGGCGACTACACCGGACCCGCCGTCACCGGTCTGAACACGCTGGCAGAGACGCTCGGCGTTCGCGGCATCACGCCCGCCGATGACCTCGTCGAGCTGTAGCCGACCCCCGCCCGCCGTCCACAACCCATCGGCGCGGCATCCGCCGCCCAACCTGACCCGGAGATGACTTTCGATGACCGACACCGACATCGCGACCGTGGGCGAACTGATCGCCGCCCTTCACCAGTACGACCCGGCCACCCCGGTGCGACTCGCCACGCAGCCCGGCTACCCGCTGGAGAACCTTCTCGCGCGGGTCGCGTGCACCCCGGACGACGCCGAGTACGAAGGTCCCACGCGCACCGACCCGCCCGTGGTGTGGCTCGGCGCGGGCGGACAGGTCGGGTACCTGCCTGCACTCGCCGCCAACGCCCTGGGGTGGTCGTGATGACCACCACCGCGCCCGGAATCGCCGCCGCACTGGCCGAGCGTGCCGTGCACGCCGCACACGCCCACCGCGCCGCCGACCCCGACGGATTCCACCACCGCCACGACGACTCCGACCAGTGGAACCGGTGGGCACGCCGCGCCCGTGTTGCCCGCACCGTCGCCGCCGCGCTGCAGGTCGGTGTGGACGGCGTACGCGTCACCGACGACCCGCACCGCCAGTACCGCACCCGCACCGGACCGGTTCCCGGCGACCTGATCACCGTCACCGACCCGGTGACCGGGCGCGCGTGGCGGTTCATCCCGGACTTCACCAGCCCCGGTGACGGGTGGCTGCTCCTCGACCGCTGCCCCGGCTGCGAGAACGAGGTCCCCGTCACCCGCGTGGCCACGCTGGGCGACCTCGGCGAGTACCTCGACCCCGACGGCGACCTCCATGTCGCCGACGAGGCCCGCGACGAGGAGCTCCACCAACCGGGCTGCGCGCTCGGCTTACCCGCCGTGAGCAGTTCAACAGCCCCCACAACCCGCCCGCACGCCGGGAGGACTTCGTGATGGCCAGCAACAACCTCGGCACCACCTCACCGACCAACCACCCCTTCCCGCCCGAGACGGTGCTACTCGTTCCGGCCCCGCCTCCCGCCGTCCCACTGCGTCCGCCCGCCGGGGCGTGGGGGCTGGTCGTGGTGGCGGTACGGACCACCGACGCCGCCCCGGACCCCGCCCGCACCGACACAGCCGACCTGTTGGCGGGGGTGTGGCTGCCTACGCGACCACCCGCGCACCTTCACACCGGGGATGTCGTGGTGCGCCTGCAGCCTCCCTACGCCAGCCCTCCGCACAACGGCGACGACCCGGCACGGGCCGACGTCGTCGTCCTCGCCGCCGATGAGGGCGAATGGCGCACGATCCGCACCTGGACACGGTCGATCGGGGCGCGCTGGCCACACGAGGCCGCCCCGTCGGTGCTGTGGCAGATGCGCCACCTCGCCGACGCCGCCTTCAACGCCGCCCAGTGGGCGACGCTGGCCGGGCCGATCGCCGCCGCCTTGCCCCCAGGCGTTCTCTCCGCTCGCCTCGCCGGCGAGTCCGCGGCCTCGCCGGCGCCTCGCGCACCGGATGCCCTCGCCGAGCTGATCGAGGCCGGACTGGTCGAGGTGGGCGAGCAGCTGGTGTGGAACGGGCACACCGCCACCGTCCGGGAAGGCGGAGTTCTCCACGACGGCGGACCGCACGAGTTCGCCGTCTCCACCGTCACCGCGCTGGCCACCAGCCTCGCGGGCTACACCGTCAACGGCTGGCACCTCTGGCGACGTGCCCGCGACGACCGCCCGCTGTCCGAACTGCGCACCGCACTCGCCACCCGCTGAACCCCAGACAAACCCACCGACACGACGGAGACCGCCATGACCGCCTCAACCATCGAACGCGACCAGGACGCCGGAGCCACCTCGACCCGCTACCACTACACCCGCGTCGTCGAGATCGCCGGGCGCACCGTCCGCGCCCGCCTCGAGCGCGGCGTCTATCTCAACCACAGCGGTGCCGTCGCCGAGGTGCTCACCGACCAGGCGGACTGGTCCACCCTCGCCGCCGACGACCTCAACAACTGGTGGCACGACACCCCACCCCCGAGCGTCGACGTCGACGCCGCCGCCGTCCTCGGCCCGCTCGCCGAGCGGCTCCTCCATCGCGCCGCCGAGATTCTCGCCGCACCGCCGCCCACCGTGACGTTGTCACCCCACCTCTACCGCGCGGTGAGTGCGTTGCTGGCCGCCAGCAGCGGCTACAACGCCGAATGCCGCATCGACCCGAACGACATCACGTGGGCAACCGACAACGGCGGAACGCTGCACATCTTCGAGCACCCCGACGGCAGCGTCACCTTCACCAAAGCCCACCGTGACGAATGCCCTTTCGTGGCAACCAAAGGCGGTCAGGACTGCGACGACGAATGCCACTTCGACCTTCCGAGCCGGATATAGAAACGCCTCACACCACAGGAGATCAACCATGACAGCCTACGAAGTTCCCGAGACCGTCATCCGTCGCTTCACGGAGAACGGCTGCGAGGTGACCGCGATCGTCGCCGACCCCGCCGACGCGCAACAAACCTTGTACGGCACCGTCACCCGCGACGGTGCCCTCGTCGGCAGCTACTACTGCGCCGACCGCGTCCGCCAGTCCGACTGGCACATCGTGACCGCCCTCGGCGTTCCCCTCACCCTCGACGGCCAACCGGTGAACCCGGTCTCCGAAGGTGCCGCCGTCATCGTGCTGACCACCATTCTCACCTCCCGCGACAGCTTCGAGGTCGAACAGCGGCTCCGCGACGCGACCCGCCCGCCGAAGGTGTGACCGGTGACCACCACCGCCGACTTCTACGACGGGCGCGGACCGCACGCCGTCTGGCTCGGCTCACTCCAAGGCGACGCCGACCCCGCCACGGTGCGCGGCGTCGCATGTGGACGGCTGCTGCTGGACGCGACCGACCCGCTCACCTACGCCGACGCCGTGACCGACCTGCTCGACGTCTGGGCCGACGAAGACCACGGCCACGGCTGCCACCAGCGCAACGGCTGGCCGTGGTTGTGGCCGGACAGCCGCGACACGGACTGGGTGTTCACGTTCGCCCACGGTCGAGTGTGGATCACGACCGGGCGCGCGTGGCTGCGTGTCCAACAGCGAGTGTCGCAGTAAGACCGAACGTAACCGATCCCATCCCTACGAGCACAGCGGGAGTTCACGATGCCGGAGGCCGTCTCAACAGAAACACCCATCGCGGTGCAGTCCATGTCCGCCGCCGAACATTACGCCGCCGCCGAAGCGGAGTTTGCAAAAGCACAGCAACTCTCTAAGGCAGACCCGGACGAATACCGGCGAGTCATGGATTGCGCGTCGATGCACTTGCGGTTCGCCGAAGTGTTGACCTGTGGAGCCTCGCTCGTCATCGACTACGCACTGGCAAAGGAAAGTCCCGCCTATCGCGATGTGAAGGTGTCGAGCGCGGGCTGGGAATCCTCTGCGTGGAACGAACTTCTCGGACGGACACGAGGAACGCGATGAACGACAACAACGAAAGTGCGCAGGGCAAACAGTTCCGTCTCCTGGACTTCCAGCCGGACTGCCCGGACTGCGCTGTCGCCGTCGGCGAGCCACACGAATACGACGAGTACGACGGCGGGTGTGACGTCGCGCGTTGCCTGGTGACCGGGCTGCAGCGGCTGATGTGCGACCTCGACCACGACTGCGGGCGAGACGTCTGGACCGGGTGGTGGCCCGGTCAGCTCGACTGCGAGGAACTCGGCTGGATGATCGGCCCTGGGCTTCCCGACCTCAACCGGCTCTACACCGAGGCGACCTGGGATCCCGCACGGTGCACCTGGGTGAAGCCAGGCTGACCTCGGCCGCCTATCCGCCCGGAGGAGGTATCCGAAGCATGACCCGTGAGCACACCGACTTCTACGTCGGCACCGGGCCGAATGCCCGCTGGCTGGGCTCACTGCCCGATGTCGGCGGCCCGGTCGAACTGGCTCGGCTCGGCGCGGCGGGCGACGTCGCCACGGCCGAGGTGCTCTCCGCCGCCGACCTGGGCACATACGAGGGGGCCGTTGCCGCGCTGCTGACGCGCCTGCGGGCCGTCGAGGTCGGTTTCGTCGTCGTACCCGGCCCGGCTGGGCAGGCGGGCTGGCCGTGGCTGGCCACTACCAGCAGCGGCTGGTACGCCCACGCCTTCGCCGATGGAAAGGTGAGAGTGTCCGCGCACGGCGGTCCGTGGTTCCGGCCCGACCCCCGCCGCCCAGACGGCGGTGCCGGGGCCGCGTCCGGTCCGGACGCCGATCTACCCGTCCTCGGCGACACCACGCCGAAGACCGCGACGTTCACCTGGACCGGCTTCCGGGGCCTGCCGATCCCGATCAGAGCCACCTTGCCGCCCGTGCCGCCGGCCTACCTCGCGCACCGCGGCGAGGTCGCCCTCGCCGTGGCTGGCGCCGCGGAGTACGTGCTGGGCCGGCGGTGGCCTCTGGCCGACCTCGCCGCCCCGGCGGTCCGCGAGATCCTGCACAGCTTGCTGCGGCCCGGCCCGGCTCGTGGCCTACATGTGCTTCCTGCCGCCGCGCCGTTCGCCCACGAGCGCGTGGTGACCGCGCTGCGGTTCGTACTCGACGCCGACCGCTACGCCGAGGGCAACAACCCTGACCACGCCCGCGAGCTGCTGGAGTCCGCCGCCGACGTCGCCGCGCAGGCCGTCACCGCCCACCGCACCCACCAACCGCACCCGTGGCCACCGCGCTGACCACCGAACGACAAGGTTCCGATCATGGGTTTCACCGGCTCGCTCATCCTCGCCCGCACCCCGGACTCACTGCTCGACATGGACCTGCTGGCCCCGCACGAAGCGGAGCTCGTCGGCCGACACGACGACCACTGGCAACTCGCCGCCGTGCACGGAGACTTCCCGGACGTACCCGGCTGGGCCGCCGCACTGGTCGCGGCTACGGCCGCGCCCGTGCTGATCGCGGTCGTCGGCGACAGCGACACCGCGCTGCTGCTGGCCGACAGCCCCGGCGGGCACCGGTGGATCACGGTGCTTAACGCCCCCGCCGACAGCGCGGGCCGGGCAGCTGTAGCCGACACCAGGGCGATGACCGCGATCGCCGAGGCCGCCGTCACCTGGGCCGCTGAAGCCGGGCACACCGTCGCTGCCGATGCCGTCCTGACGGCGTTGTGCGAGGCCGACCGCGACAACCGCGCCGCCAACCAAGCATTCAGCGACGCCCTCGACGCGGGCGACTTCGCGGCAACGCACGAGGTTGTGCGCAACCAGATCTCGTTCATCGAGGTCTACGTGCTGCGGGTGCTGACCGCGCTCGGGGTTGCCGTGTCAGCCCAGGACACCGGTTCCTGGTGGGCGCATCTCGCCGACCAGGCACACGCGCCGTCCCCGTATCCCGGAGACCTGCCGACCGGATAGCGGACGGACGCGAATGTGGCTGTGTCCCAACGGGGATTCCGTTGGGACACAACCACATTCGCCATGTCGTCGGGGTGCTATTTCGTCGGTGCGGGGGCAGCCTCCTGCTCGGACGGGGCAAGCGCGAAGCGCCTCGGCTTGTCCTGCGTCTTCGCCGCCACGCCGCCCTCGACCAGCTTGTCCAGCGCGTTACTCACCGCGCCCGACGACTTCCCGCCCAACGCGTTCGCGATCGCGGTGGGACCGAACTCCTCGCCGGGGTGCTCACGCAGGTAGTCCTCCACCATCCCGCGCAACCCACCGGGTGCCAACCGTGCCTTCTTCTCGCTCGTCGCGTCCGCACCATCCTCCGTCGACTTGTCGACGTCGGTCGCCGCGCCGTCGGCGGCGGGCTCGCTCACCTCGGCGACGACAGGCTCCGCCTTCACGAGGTCGGCCGCTTCGGTCTCGACCGGGTCCTGCGCGTCCTCGTCTGCGGTCTCGGTCGGTGTGGTGTCCCTCGGCTCGACGGGGTCACCCGCGCCGTCCGTGGCGTCGTCGGTGGCGGACGCGTCCGGGACGACCGAAACGACGGCCGGGACCTTCGGTTCGGTGTCCGTGGCGTCCTTCGTGTCGGCATCCTCTGCCGCCGCAGCGGCGTCCACCGGAGCCGGGTCAGTCTGGGCTGTGTCGACTTCGGTGATCGCCCACAGGTCAGCGGCGCGCCGACCACCCTCGGCGATTCCGGCGGTGCGCGTGACGCTGCCGTCGTTCGCCCACTTGACGAGGATCTTCTGCGCGGTCGACTTCCCGATCTTCGCCGCCACGGACAGGTCGGCGGCGGTGCTGTTCGGGGCGGCGTGCAACGCCTCCCACAGCTTGTCTTCGGTGTCCGTGCGGACCTTCGCGGCGACGGTCTGCTCGGGAACCGACCGCACCGTCGGGGCGGGTGCGGTCGTGCTGGCGGTGGTGCGGGTTTTGCGGGTGCGGGTCTTGCTGGACATGACATCCCTCGATTCGCGTTCGTGATCGGTGGTGGGTGGTCATGCCCCGGCCGGAGCAGGTGTGGCCCCCGGTGCGCTGCCGGTGTGTTCGGGCTACACGACTATGGACGCTTCCTTCGGCCCATGAAGTCAAGCGGGTTCGACAAACAAGACGTCTGTCTCGTGTGGATGGTGGCGCGGACCGGGGAATCGTTGCGCCACACGGGTCCACTTCGCACCCACGGCACACATGCCCGTTGACAATCACGCGATCACGAAGCGTCCATACACGTCAGCCACCCGGCCAACCACACCCGGAAACCGAAGGGGCGCATGGACAATGACGACCGACCGCGACATCCACGAACCACCCGAACTGGCCCCCGACACGGCCGTGGGCGCGCCACAACCGGTACCCCCACCCGATGGCACCACCGCGACCGCCGGGCCGTCACAGCCGCACGACGAGGCGGCTATGCGGGCGTGGGAAGGATTTGCGCCGGACACGATGATCCTCGCCCCGGCGTTCAACTCGCCGCCTATGCGATGCCCGGACGACGTGTGGGCGATGCTCGTGACGGCGGTCGACATCATCAGCGACGCCGACCCCGACCGCGTGGGCGAGGTGGCGTTGTTCGCGGGCACCTGGGTAGCCGGAAAGCCCCCTGCCGACAGCTTGTACGACGGCGATCTCGTGGTGCGCCTGACCCACCCGGCCGATCCCACGTACCCGTTGCCCCGCGACCACGCCACCGATGTCGAGATGCTGTTGGCGTACCGGGGACGTTGGCAAGTGGTTGGCCAGTGGCGCGGGATCGATGATGACTGGCCGAGTCTTGTCGCGCCGACTGCAGCCGCCGTGATGGGCCTGTACGGCGACGCCACCGAGGCGGCGATCTGGTCGGAGAGCCCGCCGCCGTCGACTTCGCCGCCGTTGATCAAGTGGGCGCGCGGCGGCATCGCCGAACTGCTGGACGCCGGACTGGTCACGGCGGGCGAGGAACTGGTCTGGAACCGCCGTAACCTCGGTGTCCGACACACTGCCCGCGTCCGGGTCGACGGCACCCTCATCCTCGCCGACGGCCGGGTGTTCGCCAATCCGTGCGGTGCCACCACCGCCCTGGGTGGCAACCACCAAAACGGCTGGAGCGCGTTTCGGCGCGCATCCGACGGTCGCACATTGGGTGATCTACGAACGGAACTCCGCGCGCGGCGCGGAAAGTAGCCCCGTCCACCCTCGTACATTGGCCAGCCGGATCCGCTGTGCGGTAGGCGACTTGCCACCGCACAGCGGTTCCGGCTGGCCGGAGGAATCTTGCCATGACCCCTTTTGAGTCCACAGTGGATTGTCTCGTGTTGTGGGGCGCGCGAGCCGGAGTCGGACTCGGCTACACCCTGGAAGCCGCAGCCGTGCGGCTGGCCGAAGACATCGCCGAGTTGCGCGACGACGGTGGTATCCCGAAGCACGTGCGCACCGTGATCACGGTGCTGCCACAGCAGCGGGTGCTGGAGATCTGCGTCGAGGGCCTGTTGGTCGAGGCCGACCCGGATCGCACAACCATCCGCGAGGTGACCCACGCGCTCTTCGAGCTGGCCAGCTACCACAACATTGTTGCACTCGACGCCACCACGCCCCCGTTGTTCACCCAACGCATCCTGCTCATCGGCAGTGACGGCCGACCGTTCTCTGCTATGATCGGCTCCGGCGTTGGCGATGTAGACTCCGTTACGCCGCAACAGAACCAGCGGGACGTGTAGCACCTGCGTAGTCATCTCCCTTGTACCGGTAGGGTTGCACCTTCACAACCTGACCGAAGTCCGGCGCGTCCACCATGAAACCTCCACCAATGTAGAGACCTACGTGGTGAATATTGCTGGGTGTGCCGTAGAAAACGAGATCACCCGGCAACAGTGGCTGTCCGGCCGGAACGTGGGGACCAGCGTTGAACTGGGTCTGAGCGGTGCGTGGCAGGGTCACTCCGGCGGCGGCATAGGCCGCCTTGGTCAAACCCGAACAGTCGAAACCCGCGTGCCCGCCATCGGGTCCGTTGCCACCCCAGACATATGGAAGTCCTCTCTGCCCGCAGGCGTAGTTGATCGCGGCCACCGCGACCGCGTTGGTGGCTTGGATGGCGTTGCAGTCGCCCGTGCCGACTGTCGCGGCGGCGTCGGCGTATTGCTTGGCTTGGTCGAGTACCTGTTTGACGTACCAGTCGGCGTGGTTGTAGGCGAAGATCGCCGCGTTCAAGTCGCCTCGGCTGACGCCGTTGTCGCACAGGTAGAACGCGGCGGCGTAGATGGCGTCGTGCGGGTTGTAGCGCGAAGGCGGGTTGGCACCGCCGGGCGGGATCTGGTGGCGGGCAAGCACTCCGGCGAAGCTGCCGGACAGGAACTGCATGGGCCCGCCCGCCCCATAAGCGTTTTCGCCGCTGCTCACGCCAGGCAGGGTGGAGCGGCCGTGATTACTCTCGATCTTGCCGATGGCGGCGAGGATCGACCAGTCCAGCCCTCGACACTCGCCGGCCGCCGCCCGGTACAGCGCGAGGTAGTCGGCGGGGATGTCGGCCAGTGCGGTCGCGCTGGGCTGGCTGCCGCTGCTGCCGAAGATGGCCGAGATCGCGCCCTGCACTCCACCGCCGATCAACATCGGGATGAACAGGATCGCGCCGATCACGATGGCGCCGACTTTCAGAATCATCGGGTACTCACCGCCTGCCTGTACTTGGCCCGCGTGAGATGGCGGCTGGGGGCATCGGCGCGGGCGCGGGGGTCATCTGCGCCAGCGTCGAGTCCGGCCCGAGAGCCGACTCGCTGCCCGCGTCGGTGCTGGGTGGCGCGACGTGCGGCCAGGCGTCGAGCAGCCGGTGCAACTCGCGCCGAGTGCTCACCGCGCTGCCGCTGGTGGTGTTCAGGGGGAGCCAGACCTCGTCGGCTGGACTGGGGTGCGCTGCCTCTGGGTTGAGCAGCTCGGCCGCGGCGGTCGCGACCGGGACCGAGCGCGGGTCGTCGAGCTCGCGCCAGGCCCGCGCCAGCAGCCGGCGGGCGGTGGCCTCGCGCCGCGAGGTCGGCAGCCACACCAGCAGCGGAGTGGTGATCCCCGTGGCCTCGGCGAGCGCGGCGTAGCCGGCCAGCTTCCCGGCGACCTTGGCCAGCACCTCGGTGCCGAAGTCGTACTCGAGGAAGAACTCGATCTCCCCACCGGCACTGGCCCACCGGCCGTAGGCGTCGGGCTTGATCAGGTCCCCGAAATGCCGCGCGCAGCGGGCCTCCGACCACCACGCTCCGAGCGTGCTGTGCTCGTCGGCGTCGCTGTGGCGGGCGCGGTCAACCAGGGCGGTGAACCACTCGGCGACACCGACGGTGTGTGCGAGCCGCAGCGAGTGGGCCACGCCGAAGGCGCGGTCGTGGCGATAGCCGAGCTCCTTGATGTCCAGGCCGTCCTCGGCGGCCAGCACCGCGGCCCCGGCGGGCGCGAGGACGTAGTGCATCGGCGCGGTGCCGACGGTGATGAACGGCTGGAACCGGTCCACCACGCCCCACTGAAACAGTTCCCGCAACCGCATACGGCCGGACCGAAACGACGGGAAGGCCAAGGCAGTGATCTGGTGGGCGGTGAGCACCCGGTGCTCGTGCAGCATCCGGATGATCCACCGATCGCGCGGGGTCAGCCGCCACGCCAGCACTGCCTGGTGGTCAGCGTTGTTCGCCGCGCGCGGAGTGGGCCGGGTCGCCTTGTGGCCTCGAAGAGTGCGCTGCCTCGTGGGATTGGTGATCATGACGCGAACCTCCGGAAGTGTTGAGCGGAAAGGAGTTCCGCCCGTCTGTGTGGTGCAGCCGAGTCGGGTCAGGACTGCTGGCGGCGCGGGTCGGCACTGCGCGGCCGGACGCCGGACTGGCCTCGGCGATCGCCGCTGGTCGGCCGCGTCTGCCCCGAGGTCCCGGCGGGTCGATGCGGAGGCCGGATCGGTGCCGGTGAACCGGACGCGGGCGCGGTGGCACCAGGAACTCGGCTGCGCAAGGCACGGCGGGCGATGCCGCGGATTTCTCGTGCGCGGCCGGGAATCGCGCGCGGAAGCGGCTGGGTGCGCATGGTGAACGGCTGCGCCTCTTCCCCGTTGAGCACGAGCCGTGCGGCGGCGTGGTAGACGCCCAGGTGCGCCAGGTCGTGCTCGGACAGTCGGGGCGTGGTGTGGCGGGACAGCTCGCGGGAGTCTTCCGGGGAGGCGTTGAAGAAGATCTTGCTGCGGGCGTTGGTGGACATGCCTTCCCGCAACTCACGGGGAAGCTGGCCAAGATGCTGATGCGCCAAGGTCATCGCGACGCGGAAGCCCCGTGCCTCGGCCAGCATGTCCTCGATCGGGTACGGGAGGTTGAGGAAGTTGTGACACTCGTCGATCACCATCGACGCGTCCCGGCGTTGGCGTTGCGGTGTACGGGCGCGGGCGGTTGTGGCCTGCCAGGTGCGTGCGACCACCAACGACCCGACCAGCCGGGTGGTTTCCTCGCCGAGCGAGCCTTTGGGGATGCGTACCAAGCAGATCCCGCCGTCGAGCACCTCCGCCATGTCCACTGTGGAGTGTCCGCCCGCGATGGCGTCGCGCACGAACGGCCGCAGCAGGAACGCCCGCAGCTTGTTCATTAGCGGGCTGATCACCTGGCTGCGGCTGGAGTCGGTGAGTTCTTCGTACCAGGACCAGAACCCGCGAAGCACCGGGTCGGTGACCCCGGCGGTGACTCGTGATCGGAAGGCGGGATCGGCCAGCAGCTTGGGCAGATCGGCGAGCGTTGCGACGCCTTCTTGGCTGCGCAGGGTCAGGCAGGCGGCGCGCATCACGTCGTCGGTGCGCGGACCCCAGAACGCGGAGTAGACCCGCCGGAACACCGAGACGAGGTTGTCGACGGTCAGGTCGGTTTCGCCGCCGTCCAAGGGGTTCAGGCATGGTGGCCGGGACTTCGAGTCGGCGTCGAAGATCACGACACGGTCCGCTACCGAGCGAGGCAGGCGGGAGAGCATGTCGGTGACGAGGTCGCCCTTGGGGTCGATCAGCACGATCCCGCGTCCGGCTTCGGCGTCGGCGAGGATCATGTTGCCCAGCAAGGTGGATTTGCCGGAGCCGGTCGCGCCGATGACGTGCAGGTGGTGCCGCGCGTCCGGGACCCGTAGCGCCACGGGGCGTTCGTGTCCGGTGTCGGTGACTCCGATCGGCTTGGCCTCGGGGCCGGGCGTGGCGATGCCCGGTGGCGGGGAGATGGCGCGGGCGCCGGCACGCTGCACGCCGGGGATCGCCTCGTCGGTCGGCAAGTGCGCCAGCGCCGCCAGTTCGGCCACGGACAACAGGTCGCCCTTGCCGAGGCGCCGGTCGGCCAGCACGGGGCCGGGGTGCCGGACGCGGTGGCGGGTGTAGTGGTTGTGCTCGGTGTAGGAGGCGAAGCTCGCGGCCAGCGCGTGTGCCCGGCCGCGGGCGACATCCCGCGCCTGGCGGACCTCGCTTTCGGCGGCGTCAGCGGGCAGGAGGGTGGCGACGGCGTAGCGGATGACCGTCTCGTACTGCGAGCCGCGCTGTTTGCCGACGATGGCGCGGTTCTGCGCCGCGTACTCAAGCGAGGTCTGCGGATCGCTGTGCAGCGCCCCGGACTTCGCGGTGTTCCGCGTGGACCTGGATTTCACGCCGGGAGTGACCAGGTCGAGCAGGCGGCCGACCACTCGGGTGGAGCCGCCGGTGTGCACCCGCCGCGCGGAGCGCCGGGCTTGGGCGACCCGGCGGCCGGTGACCGGGCGCGCGAGGATCTGCACACAGGCGTACTCGTCGCGGCCGAGCCCGACCGGGGCGCCGATCAGGGCGCGGAGCGGGTCCGCGTCGAAGTCGGTGCGGATCGGCAGCGCCTCCGAGCGGGCAAGACGGAGTTCGCCGCCGACAACCAGCCGCCGCTGCGCCTCGCCGGGTGACGGCAGGGGTGCATCGGCGGTGCCGACCCGCGTGTGTGAGCCGGGCCAGGCGGCCTCGATGGCGCGCTCGATCAGGCCGGGCGGGATCACACCAGGCACCCACAGCCGGATGCCGACCCCCGCCTCGGAAAACGTGTACTCGCAGGCCACATGGGGCTGCCCGGTGAACCACCGGCGCCAGGCCGGGCGCAGCAGCCCGACGAGGTTGGACCACAAGGCCGCGCCGCCCGCGGGATCGACGGTGGGTGGGGCGAGCACGGTGACCTGGCGGGCGTCGGCGACAAGCCTCGCGTGGCAGCGCCGCGCCCACCGGCGCCGGCCGATCACGAAGCCCGCGATGCCAACCGCGAGCACCGGGCCGACAAACGGCCCCCAGGTGATCGCCCAGTCCCGCAGGTGACCCAGCAGCCTCAGCAGCGCGCCGCCGGGGTCGCGTAGGTAGTCCCCGAGCCACCCATTCGTCAGGCCCGTCCGCACGATTGGGTGAGCAGCCCGCGCATGGGACAGCTCGGGTTGATTGAGGGCAGCCGGTATCCAGGAAAGCATTACGGGTCCTTCCAAGAAATGTAGGAAATGCTCGATCGGAAAAGGGACGGCCAGCGTCAGGCGGCGTCGAGTTCGATGTCGTCATCAGCACCGAACGAACCGAACTCATCGCCCTGGGCCGCATACGCCTGCTCGCTGGCAAAGCCCAAGTCCACGAAGGACTTCTCCTCGGTGTCGGACTCGCTGGGGTCGACGTCCGCGGCGTACCCGGCGAGTTCGGCCGGGTTGCTCGTGACGAGGTAGTGCTCTGTGGGTGAAGCAATACTTTGGAACGCGACGCGCTGGGTGCCCGCTGACAGCAATCCCTGGCCTCGGTCTGCCGACAGCAGGAATTGCCGTTCCCCGGCCGACAAATCGAAGGTCTGGGTGATCTCGTCGATGGCCTGCGACGCTTGCCGCAGCAAGACCTGGGTCGCCGCGTTGGCCACCACGGCTTTGCCGAGATCGTTACCGAGAACGTCGGCGGTGTCCTGGGTCGCGACTGTCAAACCCGCCCAGTGTTTCCGGGAGGCTTTGGCCATGCGGAACAGGAACTCCGCGCCCGACTTCTCTTTCATCAGCAGCCACGCCTCGTCCACGACCACCAGGCGTGGGCGGCGAATCGCTGGGTTGGACACCCGCCGCCACACCGCGTCCAGGGTGAGCAGCGTGCCGATGGCTTTCAGCTCGTCGGGCAGGTCCCGCAGGCTGAACACCACCAAGTGGCCTTCGGGGTTGGTGGTCGTCGGGCCGTCGAACAGCTGCTTGAACGCGCCCTCGACGAACGGGTGCAGCCTCGCGGCGAGTTCGACGGCGGCCCGGTCGCCGGCCTGGCCCGCGGTGGCCAGCTGGTCGCGCAAGGTCCGCAAGGTCGGTGAGGGACGAGTCCACGTGCGGGCGTCGGCGGTGATCCCCACCGACTGGTACGTCGCGGCGATGCCCCGGTCCAGCGCGGCCCGCTCGGCGGCCTCCAGCTCGGTGCAGACGAGCACCGCGATGACGGTGTGCAGGAACAGCGACCGTCGCACGAGGGCGTCTTTGGGTGCGGTCCGGCGGCCGTCGGCGCGGGTGTGGATGGGCAGGTCGAACGGGTTGAGCCGGACGTCGCGGGCACCGAGATGGACGTAGGTGCCGCCGACGGCGGCGGCCAGGCGTGCGTACTCGTCCTCCGGGTCGACGACCGCGATCTCGATTCCCCGGTACAGGCTGCGCAAGAGTTCGAGCTTGACCAAGTAGGACTTGCCCGCGCCGCTGCGACCGAGGATGACCGAGTTGTGGTTGTGCATCCCCTCGCCGAACCGATCCCAGTGCACCAGCCCCTGCGATCCGACGTTGTAGCCGTAGAGCACGCCGGACGGCGCGGCCACCGAGGTCGGGTCGGCCGCGGGCAGGTCGGGTGAGGTGAACGGGAACGCCGCCGAGAGCGCACTCGTGTCGAAGGTGCGGCGCATCCCGATCAGGTCCAGGCCCATCGGCAGGGTCGACACCCAGCCCTGCAGTGACCGGTAGGTGGTGTGCTTGGCATCCAGCAGCAGGCTCGCCGCCAGCGAGCGCAGCGCCGCTACCTCGTCGGCCAGCGCCCGTTCGGACGGGGCGTGGATCGTGAGGTACAGCCCGACGCGGAACAGCTTGCCTTCGCCGCGCGCCACGCGGGAGCTGAGGTCGTAGGCGTCTTCGGTGGCGGCTTCGACCTGCGGGTCGTAGAGGCGGCCGTGTTCGGCGGTGTGCCGCCGGCCGCTCTCGAGTTTGGCGAGCTGTTTCTTCAACCTGGCGGCGGCGGTGGCCGGGTCGATCGGCTCGACATGCAGCGCGACGTCGAGGCGGCCGGGGTAGGTCAACAGGGGCGCGAGCCAGCCGGGGTGGACCTCACGCGGAAAGCCCGTCACGGCGAAGCTGGACACCCACTCGTTGCCGACTTCGAGATGCCGTGCGCCGACAGATAGGGCGTCCGGTGTGAACGCGGCTGCCCGGTGGTGCGCGGCGGGCCGGGTGTTGGGACGGCGCTGGGCGCGCCGCGTTCGGGTGGTCATCACAACCGCCCCCTTTCCGGGTAGTCGTCGTCTTCGTCCTCGTAGTCCCAGTCGTCGACCTCGCCGTCGTCCGGGCCGTACTCGTCCCCGTCGGCCGCGGCACGGTCATCGCTCTGCCAGAACGGGCGGTCGTCGGCGAGGTCGCCGTCGTCCAGGTCGGTGCCGCCAGCGGTGGTGATGACCTCGTCGGCACCGGCCAGGGCCGCCGAGGGCGGCAGCAGGGTGTCGGGGTTGCACGCCGAGGCGAGCACGGCGGTGGCCTGCCCGGCGTCCAGTGGGGTGACCACGATCCCGGCGGGCGCGAGCAGCTCCATCGCTTCACTGAGGCGGCGCACCAGCCGTGACTCCGCCGCCCGTCGTGCCCCCGCGCTCGCCTGTGTGTTCTCGGCATTTGCGCGGCGTTTGCCGCGGGTCAGCGAGGACAGCACCGCCAGCGGGCCGGGGCCGCCGAGCCCATCGGTCGGCCCGGCGGCGCCCATCGGCTCGCGCAGGATCAGCAACACCTGACGGCGTAGCAGGTCGGTCTGCTCGCCGAGCTGCACGAGGTAGTCGGCGTGCTCGATGGCGGCGGCCTCCAGTGCCGGGTGCGGCAGCCCGCCCGCGCGGGTCCGCAGCTCGGCGATCTGGCCGGACAGGTCGAGTCGCTCGGTGCGCACCAGCACCTGAACGGGCGCGGTCAGGCTGTGCAGATAGCGGCCGAAGGACGCGACCAGGGACTCCTGCTCGGCCGGTGTCCGCAGCGCGAAGTTCACCGTCGAGGCGACCGCGACGACGGCCAGGCCATCGGTGCCCAAGTCGACCACGCCGGTGTCGGTGACCGCCTCGGCGGGCAGCCGCAACGCCGACGGCGAGATCTGCTCGGGCACCGGTGCCTTGCTCTTGGCCTTGGCCGACCGGCTCTTGCCTGTGCCCGCGGTCCGGCTCGCACTCGTGGCGGCGGTCTGGGCGGTCAGCCATTCCGGCGCGGGACGAACGCCTTCGGGGGCGGCGACGCGGTGGCGCGGTCCCATGCGTTGCCGGATCGCGGCGACCAACAGCCGGTCCATCGAGATCCCGTCGCGCTGGCCAAGCGCGATGACGGCCGCGCTCACTCCGATCGGGATGGCCAGCGCGAGGAACACCGGGAGCGGCACAACCGCGCGGGTGGTGGTCCACCCGGCGTAGAGCACCAGGCCGGTCACCGCGAGGATCGCCAATTGGCGGGCGGTCAACGGGCCGATCACTTTGTCGGCCATGTCGACGTCGGCGGGAATGCGAACAGGCGAAGTCACGACTTACCTCCGGGCGTGGGTGGTGGCGGCGAGGGGCGCCGCGGTGGTTTCGGCAGGTCCAGCGGGAGCCGGAGCTGCTGCCCGGCGGGCGAGGCCGGTCGCGGCGGTGGCGTCGCCGGTGGTGGGGTCGACGGGCGCGGTGTGCGACGCACGCCGTCCAGCGGCAGCGGGTACTGCCCGGAGCGGGTGGCCCGGTTGCCCTTGTACGGATCGAAGGGCAGCTCCATCTGAGTTCCGCGTGCTCGAGCCGGGGGTGCGGCCGGGGGCGGCGGGCTCGATGGGCGGGGTGTGCGGCGCACGCCGTCCAGCGGCAGCGGGTACTGCCCGGAGCGAGTCGGTCGGTTGCCGCGGTAGGGGTCGAACTGCAGCTCCATCTGCTGTCCGCCCCGACGCCGACCGCCCGGCTGGTTGGGTGATGCCGGAGGCGGCGTCGGCTTGACGCGCTCGGCGTCCAGCGGCAACCGGTACTGGCCGTCGCGCCCGAGGACCGGCTTGTTCTCCGGCCAGTCGTCACCGAGTGGCAGCGCCAGCTGGCGGCCCTGACCCGCCTTCGGTTTCGGCGCGGGAGCGGGCTTGGGTTTGGCGGCCGGGCGGCTGCGGCGCACCCCGGTCAGCGGCAGCAGGTACTGGCCGTCAGCGTTGGCGCGGGTGTGGGCGTAGGGGTCCGTCGTTCCGCGACCGCCGCCGCCCCCGTTGCCTCCGCGACCGCCGCCGCCGGACGGTCGGGGCTTGCGGCCACCGCCGCCTCGGCCGCCAAGCAGGCCGAAGGTCTTGTAGGCGATGAAGCCGCGCACGATCGAGCCGAGGATCGAACGACCACCGCTGCCTTTGATCGAGGACAGCACCCAGAACGGGATCTTGAACAGGATGTACATCAGCGCGAGCGCGACGAGCAGGTTGACCAACCCGCTGACGGTCGGGCCGAACAGGGTGAACCCGCCGGGCGCGAGGAACACCTTCATCGCGGTGATCAACGTCAAGGACTGCACGACCTGGATGGCCAGGCAGCCACCGAACGCTTTCCACCACCATTTCGCGATGCCCTCGGTTTGTGGGAGCGCGTGGAACATCAGCGCGATCGGCGCCCCGGCGATCAGGATCACCGTCAGCGCGACGCGCACGACGTAAGTGACCAGCAGGACGACCAGCATCCCGGCGAGGAAGATGCCGATGAAGATGATGAAGATGCCGCCGTTGAGCGAGCTGAGGGTGAGGTTGCGCAACGTCTCGCCGGCCGAGCTGGCGTCCAGGCCGCCGCCCATGACCGCCTGGGCGAGCCCGTTGGCGATCTCGATGCCCTTGGTCGCCACCCACAGCGACAGGGCTCCGGCGAGGAACCCGACGACGATCCGGGGCGCGATCTCCTTGATCGAGTGCCGGGTCTGCAGGGTCTGGTAGCCCATCACCAGGATCCCGGCGATGAGGATCAACATCCCGTAGCAGGCGAGCAGGATCTGCCAGGAGTTGTTCCACAGCTCCCCGATCCGCGGTAGCGAGTCGGGCGTGGGGGTGGTCAGCAGCGTCTTGGACAGCAAGTCCAAGAGCGGGTTCAACGCGGCGGTGACGATGCCCCGGAAGAACGCGTTGATCGCGTTGGTGATGCAGCCGCCGATGTCGGTGATCCCGCAGTCGGCCTCGCCGTTGTCACCGTTGCCGGGCTGGCCGGTGCCGGGGTTGGTGGGCGGTGCCGAGGTCGGTGGTTGCGGGATACAGCCCTCTCCCGTGCACGGGGGAGGAGCCGGTGTCGTGGGAGACGGGTGCAGGCACTCGTACTGCAGCGAACCGGGGAAGCACGTCACCGGAGTGCTCGGCCCGGTCGGGATCGGCAGCGGGATGCCGGTGAGCGGCGGAGTGGTGGTGGGCGCGGGAAGGTGGCAGACCGGCAACGGCGAGTCCGGTGTGCACGGGTCTCCGGTCGGCAACGGCAGCGGTGGGGGCTGCGCTGGCTGTACGGCGGCCGGACCACCGGGCGTTGCGGCGGCGCTGACGGCGAGGGTGCCGCCCAGCAGGACGACCAGGCTCAGCGCCAGCATCACCAGCGCTCGGCTTCGCGTCATGCGCAGCCGCCGAACCCATCGGCCGGGCCGGGTGCGCCGGCCACCGGCACGCCGCGTGCTCGCGGCCGGGGGCGCGAGCAGTTCCCGGTTGGCGCCGGTGGCCTCCGCGCGAGCCTGTGCGGGCTCGTCGGAGTGCAGGCTGTGGACGGTCGGAGCGGGGGATGTCCGACGACGGGCGGGCCTGGTCGTGGACATGGCTCAGGCCCCCACGATGCCCTGGAGCACGGTGACGACCAGGGGTGCGAGCGCGGCCAGGCCGTAGCCGATCGCGGCGGCTTTGAAGCACTCCTTGGCCTTTTCCTGCTCGCCGGGATCGCCGCCGCCCATCACCCGGCGGACTCCGCCGATGGACAGGAAGACGGTCGCCAAACCCGCGAGCACGCCCATCACCCAGTTGCGGATGTTGGTCAGAACCTGATCAACGGATCCGGCCAGGGCGACCACTACGGTGTCCGCGTGTGCGGCCGAGGCGGGCACGAACAGCGCCACGACGGTCACGCCGGTGAGCAGCGCGAGGTTCCGCCGCAGGGTGGTCCGGCGCCCCGCCGACGCGGAAGACATCCGAGGTGTGGCGGGCGCGTTGGCGGATGACTGAGAGGTGCAAGGGCTAGTGCGCCGGGCTCGGCGAGCCGCCCCGCGAGCCAGGGTGACGGGTCCGCGGCGAGGCCGACGGTCGCTGCTGCGACGGTCTGGCCGGCTGCGGACGGGCGAATGGGTCAGGCGCATCGCGGCACCTCCGGAGTCGTGCTCGACAGCCGCCGGGGTGTTCCGGTCGAGCGGTCGAGCGAGGTGGTGTGCGCGGGAGCGGCTGAGGTCCTCCCGCAGCCCTCGACTCCGGATTTGGGGGCCTTTTTCCAGGCGCGTGACCGAACCGTGACCAACGACTTTCCGCCGATCCTGGTCACCGTGCGTGACTTTCGGGTCGGCCTGAGTGCGGCACGGCTGGCATCACTCGCGGCGGCGGTGATGGCCGTCGCGTTCACCGCGCGGATCTCCACATCGCGCTCGCGGCGGTCAGAGGGGTCGTCGTGCGGGGCCTGGTCGGTGAGCCAAGCGAGCAGGCGTGCCTCGGCCTGACTGCGGACCCAATGCAGGGCGGTGACCTTGACGCCACGGTCGGCCGCGGCAGCGGTGAGCGTGTAGTCCTCGAGGCGGGTGGAACCGATCAGTTCGGCCTCGTTGCCGGTGATCGCCCCGTCGGCGACGGCGCGGGCGAGGACGAAGTCCGGGTGCCCCCACGGCGGGGTCGGCTCGCTGGAGTGGAAGTCCTCATCGGTGGGCATCGGGCGGTCGAGCGCTTCGCGGATGAACAGGTGTCCCGCGCGCAACCCGGCGCAGCGCAGCCGCCACATGACCCACGGCTTGGCGAGGTCGATGCTCGCCAGCTCGGACAGGAATCCGGTCAGGATCGCGGCGTGAATGTCGCGGTGGTCGTCGGCGTAGGGCGCGGACAACTCGGCGGCAATGGCGAACAGCGCGGGCAGCGCGACGCCGACACAAGCCACCGTCCAGGTGCCGCCCTCGTCGCGAGAGCGGGTGACCAGGTGGACCCAGATCGGGTCCACGGTGGACATCGGAAGGTTGGCGTCGAGAAGAAGATCCCGCAGCTCGTCCAGGGGCACCCGCCGACGGGGCAGGCCGGGGAAGAGCCAGCCCTCGATGGAGACCGGGCTCGGCCCGGTGACCAACCACTCGAACGCTGTACGCGCGGAATCCAGCGGCAGCGAGTCACGCTCGAAAGGCGTGCGGCGGAATATGCGATTCGGGGCCATGTCGGCTCCTTTGCGTGGTCCGGGAAACAGTGACCAGGCAAGGAAGCCAAATGAGGTCCACCAAAACGCCACGAAACCGCCACCAAATGGCCTCCAAAGCGCCACCGATGATCTTGACTAGCCACACTCGGCCGCCACCAAGATCATCTAAGGCCCCCGTGTGCGCTCGTCCCAACGGCCGGACAAGATCATTTGATGATCGCCGGTAATAGGCTTTGAACTGCTACAACAGTGTTTTGGTGGCGTTTTGGTGGCGATCCGGTAATACCCCACAGGGCGAGGATCGGGCCGCAGCGCGGCCCCGGCTGCTCTCACGTCTTGAAAGTCGCCGGAAAAACTATGGAGCTCGCTCGGCGGACAGCTCGACACAAGCTCTACGCGGGCACGCGCGCGAGCCTCATGCACATTCTTTGGCCCCGAATAGCGGCGAAAATTGGCGATAAAGATTAGGTAACAGCCCTGGAAAAGTGGGTCGTTTTTCGGAGTTGGGGGGTGTCACAGGGCGCCACGTATCGCGGCGCGCACCCCAGAGGTTCTGCGAGGATTCCATGACCCAGTCCGACCACTCCACGAGCCGCGGACCGAAGCGGCGTGGTGACACGACCCGCCCGGCGAGCACCCGCTCCGGTACCCGCCGAGGCGGGGATCGCCGCCCCTATCCGACCGCGTCGACCACCACCAGGGTCAGTCCTGCCAAGCCCGGTTCGGAGAGCACCCGCTCCCGGTCGCGCGGGTCCACGGCGACGCCCACCCCGGCGACGGTCTGGACGGCCGGCCCGGTGCCGATCGAGCTCGGCACTGCCTGGCCGGAGCCGATCGTCAGCAAGATCGTCGGCTCGTTCAGCGAGTCCGGCGGGCGGGTCGCGCTGCTGCCCTGGCCGACCTCCGGCGGCCGTGCGCCGCTCGCGCCGGTCGGCGCGGACGGGATGGTCGACCATGCCCCGGCGACCGAGCCGGACCACGCGCTGGCCGACGCGCTCGCCGCCGTCGAGGCCCTCGATCGGACCGGCCGCGTGGTGCGCGTCGCGGTGGACCCGACCGCCAGCGGTCCGGGTGCGCGACCGTTCTGGGCCGACCTTGTCGGCGACTCCGATCGCTCGGCCGTGACCGTCTTCCCATCGGTAGCGTCGGGCGTCGGCGACGGGGTTTTCGACGGTGCCGAGGACGCGTCGGCCGACACCGACCTGATCATCACGAGCCTGCGCCCCGAGCACGGCGGCGACCAGTCCAGCGACCTCGTGGCGTTGGTCGCGGCGCGACTGCTGCGGGTCGGCGGGATCCTCGTCGTTCTCACCCACTGTGACTGGCCCGCCGGTGAACTGATCGACCCGACCGGCGCAGTCGTGGCCTCCGCTCAGAACGCCGACCTGCTCTACCTGCAGCACATCGTGGCCCTGCACGCGCCGGTGCGCGGCGGCCGGTTCGCCGCCGAATCCCTCACCGAGCCCGACGGTCCGACGGCCTCGAACGAGGCGCGCGCCCGGCACCGCGCGGCCGTGCGCGGGCTGCCCGCACCGCATCGGCGGATCCACTCCGACGTCCTCGTCTTCGCTCAGCCGCACGACTACGAGCCGCCTCGCCAGAGCCCGGCCACCTCGGCACTCGAGAGCGGAGTCATCCGATGACCCACGCCCAGGTGCCGAACCCCGCCCAGCCCGGAGACCACCGCCAGGAAGGCACGACCGTGGCCGACGACCGCATCCCGCCCGCCCTGTCCGACACCGGCACCAACCCGGCCCCGGCCCGTGCGGAGAACCCGGTGGACGGACCGACCCAACGCGTCCCGCGCGCGCTCATCGACGACCTCGACGGCACCACAGGGACGCCGCCCGAGCGGGTCGCCGACGACTCGGCGGAAGACGTTGCGGTGTCGGTGTGGACGACAGCGCAGACCTCACCCGCTGCCCAGCGCAAGGGCCGCTACACACCCGAGTCGACCGCGCACCCCGCGAAGATGCTCCCGGCCGTCGCGGCGCACGCGATCAACCACTACACCGAGCCGGGCGACCTGGTGCTCGACCCGATGTGCGGGATCGGCACCACCCTCGTCGAAGCGCTGCACGCCGGGCGCCGCGCCGTCGGTATCGAGTACGAGCCGCACTGGGTCGACGTCGCACGAGCGAACCTCGCGCTCGCCCACGACGCCGGGGTGCAGCACGAGGGCCGGGTGTTTCACGGTGATGCCCGCCAGATCGCGTCGCTGCTCCCGCCGGAGTACGTCGGGCAGGCCGCGCTCGTGGTCACGTCTCCGCCGTACGGTCCGTCCACGCACGGGCAGGTCTCGGTCGCGCCGGGCGCTGGGGTGCAGAAGTACCACCACCTCTACGGCAACACCCTCGACCGCGGGAACCTCGCCAACATCGGGCACCACCGGCTGCTGGCAGGGTTCACCCGCATCCTCGCCGGACTCACCACTTACCTGCGTCCGGGCGGGCACATCGCCATCACCATCCGGCCCTGGCGCGAACACGCCGAACTGATCGACCTGCCCTCGCAGATCCTGGCCTGCGGACTGCACGCCGGCCTGATCCCGGTCGAGCGGTCCGTCGCGCTGCTGGCGCGGGCGGCCGAGCACGACCTCGTCGCGCGCGGGTCCTTCTTCCAGCGCGACTTCATCCGCAAACAGCGCGAAGCCGGGCTGCCGCTGCACCTCATCAGCCATGAGGATGTGCTGATTTTCCGCACGGCGCTGCGCCGCCCGGCGGGTTCAGGAATCTCGACGGACCGCCAGGATTCCCGACGTTTCCTCACCGGCCGAGCGCGAAGCACCGGGAACCCGAGGGGCGAGTCGGGTGTGTCGGAGAGCTGGGCGGCATGACCACCCGGCCACCCCGCACCCGAGCCCGGTCGGGGCGCGACTCCGCCCCCGCCCTCGTCGCCGTCACCACGACGGCGGCGGGGGCGGTGCGGGCGGCCATGCAGCACGCGTCGCGAGTCACCGACGTTCCGGGACCGGTCGTCGGCTCGGTCTGCACCGGCTACGGCGGACTGGACCTCGGAGTGCTCGCCGCACTCGGCGCAGGCCGCATCGCCTGGTGCGCCGACCCCGACCCGCACATCGCCGCGATCCTCGCCGCCCGGATGCCGGGCATCCCCAACCTCGGCGACGTCCGCGCTATCGACTGGTCCGCGGTCGAGCCGGTCGACGTGCTCACCGCCGGGTTCCCGTGTCAGGACATCTCCGCCGCCGGGCGGCGCGTGGGCATCGAGAAAGGCCACCGCAGTGGACTGTGGACAGACATCGTGGCGGGCGTTCGCGTACTACGACCCGCGCTGCTCGTCGTGGAGAACGTCGCCGCGCTTCGCTGGCGCAACGGAGGTCTCCACCGTGTACTCGGCGACCTGGCCGAAGCGGGGTATGACGCGCTCTGGCGTAGCGTCCGCGCCGCCGACATCGGCGCCGCACACCGGCGCGAGCGCGTGTTCCTGCTCGCCTGGCCCCGCTCCGTTGCTGGACCGGATGCTGCCGACCCCGCAGGCGCGCGACGGCGACAATCGAGGTCCGGCGGACCCGGTGCGCCGTCGCGCTGGTGGGCATCAAGTGAATCTGCACGACGCGGTGGACGCGGTGATGAAGCTGCTTCCCACGCCGACCGCCTCGGACGCGAAGAACTGCACTCACAGGACGTCGACTGGCGGTCCTTCGCTACCCGACGAGGCGCGACTGCTGCCGACGCCGAGGGCATCGGACACGGGCACAGCGGGGCGCCGGACGGGTGCGGGCTTCCGGCCGCCGCTGTCGCAGCAGGTGCTTCCGCTGGTGGACCCCGAGGCGTTCCTGCCAACGCCTCGGGCGACCGACGGGACGAAGGGCTGCCCGGCGCAGCGCGGGTCGAAAGGCGACCTGATGTTGCCGTCGGCGGTGATGCGCCTGCTCGTCCCGGAAGCGGGAGACGACATCTCGTAGCCGTCGCCGACGCGAATCTCGCCTCGTCACCAGCGGCGCACCGCGAAGTGGACTGGGGCGACTACGCGCCGGCCGTGCGCCGCTGGGAACAGGTGCTTGGGCGACCAGCGCCGTTCCCCACACAACCGGGCGTCCACGGGCGTCCCGTGCTGGCCCCTGCCTTCGTCGAATGGCTCCAAGGGCTCGAGCCCGGCTGGGTGACGGGTCTCCTGCTGCCGCGCACCGCGCAACTTCGTGCATTGGGCAACGGAGTCGTCCCGCAGCAGGCCACGTACGCCGTCGGCTTGCTGCTCGCCGACCTCGCCGCGCTCCTCGGCGCCGGTTCCACCGAACCCTCCGGATACGCAGAGGAGGCGAACGCGGCATGACCAATCCAGCCTCCACTCACGACGCCGGTCCGGTCTTGCGATGCCTCTCGCTCGGCGCCGGAGTCCAGAGCAGCGCCGTCCTTTTGCTGGCCTGCGAGGGCGTGATCCCGCGCTTCGATGTCGCGCTGTTCGCCGACACCGGCTGGGAACCACGCGCGGTGTACGCGAACCTCGCCCGGCTGCGTACGCACGCGGAGAAGTTCGGCATTCCGGTGCGCACGGTGTCGGCGGGCAACATCCGCGACGACGCCCTCGACCCGGCCCACCGGTTCGTGTCGATGCCACTGCACGTCCTCAACCTCGACGGCAGCCGTGGCTTGGCGCGCAGGCAATGTACGAGCGAGTACAAAATTTCGCCGCTGAAGAAGGCAGCGCGCGAACTGCTCGGCTACCCGCATCCACGACGGGTGCCGCGCGGGCTGTACATCGAGCAGGCCATCGGCATCAGCACCGACGAGTTCACCCGCGCGAAGGACTCCGGCGTCAAGTACCTGCGCAACGTGTTCCCGCTGATCGACCTCGGCTGGGACCGCACGCGATGCGCCGACTATCTCGCCGAGCGCGGGTTCGGCGAGACGGTGAAAAGCGCCTGCATCGGGTGCCCGTTCCACGGCAACGCGGGCTGGCGCTGGATTCGCGACCACGATCCCGACGGCTGGGCCGAGGCGGTCGAGTTCGACAAGGCCATCCGCGACGGCTACCCACACGCCACCAAGCAGGGCCAGGAGTTGCGCGGCCAGTACTTCCTGCACCGGTCCTGCCGACCGCTCGACGAAGTCGACCTCGACCCGCCCGCACTCGGAAAGCGGCACCTGCGACTGGTCTCTGCCAAGGCGGCGGAAGAGAACGATCCCGACGGCTGCTCACCGTGGTCGTGCCGGTCCGGCTCCCCGGTCACCGAGGAGCGTGCGGCATGACAGGGCTGCCGCGCTCGCGCGCAGAGGCAGGGCACGGTCTCCTCTGGGCGAGTCTGGCGGTGTCGGCCGCCTACGTCGCCTCGGTCGTGATGGCGAACTGGGCCTCCACGCACTGGGCGGCTCTGCTCGTCGGCGGGCTGATCGTGCCCGCCGGCACGCTGTGGGCCGGGGTGACGCTGACGCTGCGAGACCTGCTGCACGAGGCCCTGGGCACGTCAGGCGTGGTCGCCGCGATCGTGGTGGGTGCGTGGCTTTCCTGGTCGTTGGCCTCACCGCAGATCGCCGTCGCGAGCGTCGTCGCGTTCGCCGTGTCCGAGTGCGTCGACTCGGTCATCTACGGCCGGATTCGGGTCCGGTCGCGGCTGGGCGCGGTCGTCGGCTCGAACGTCGTCGGGCTGGTGAGCGACAGCGTGCTGTTCGTGCCGCTGGCGTTCGGCTCATTCGCCGCGGTGCCGGGTCAGATCCTCGGTAAGACGGTCGCGACCGTGCTCACCGTCGCGGCGTTGCTGCTGGCAAAGAGCGCTCGGCGGGCGGTGTCGCGATGAGGTTCTTCCTCGGCACCCATCAGCCGTCCTGGCTCGCCCGCGATCTCGGCGTCCCGTTGCTGGTTTCCCACCGCAGGTTGGCCGGGCGGCGCAGCCTTCCGCGCGCGACCGGGCCGTGGGCGTGCGACTCCGGAGGCTTCACGGAGTTGTCGATGCACGGCCGGTGGCGCATCGACGAACGCGGCTATGTCGCGGCGCTTCGCCGCTACGCCGACGAGATCAGCCACCTCGTGTGGGCCGCGCCAATGGACCACATGACGGAGAGCCATGTCTTGGCACGCACCGGTGCGACGGTGCGCGTCCACCAGAACCGCACCGTCGCCAACTACCTACGGCTGCGTGATCTCGCGCCCGAGTTGCCGATCATCCCCGTGCTGCAAGGACAGTCCATTGCGGACTACAACCGGTGCGCGGATTTCTACGAACGACACGGCGTCGATCTCGCCGCGCTGCCGCTGGTCGGGGTGGGCAGTGTGTGCAGGCGACAGCACACCGCCGAAGTCGAGCAGATCATGCGATCGCTGTCGGCTCGTGGGTACCGCTTGCACGCGTTCGGGGCGAAGGTGCTCGGGCTGGGGCGCTATGCCGACGCGATCTCCAGCAGCGACTCGGCATCGTGGAGCTTCCGGGGGCGGTATGTCCCCGGCTGCACGCCCAGCCACCGCAGCGAATCCAACTGCCTGCGCTTCGCGCTGGCCTGGCACACCCGGCTTCTGGCCTCCTTGCGCACCGAAGAACCCGGCCACCAGCCCGACCGCGGGCCGACGTCCGCGCGCGGCAAGGGACCGCGAGCACGCGGCCAGAGAACCGGGCGCACCCGCCCTGGCTCGCCGCGCCCGCGCCAAGGCGGAGGCCGGACAACCGCTCGCGTGCAGACCTCGACCGCCGAATAGCCCCTTCACGGAATTGGAGAACCGCCATGCCTTCGAACACCACCGCGCAGGATGAGTCCGGCGACAGCATTCCGCGTTGGGCTGCGACCGCCGGCCACCAGACCTTCGGGCAACGCCTCACGGCGATGGGCGCCCGACTGTTCGGTTCCACGACGGACCCGGACGAAGGTGAGGCAACGCCGTCGTGGCGCGTCCGGCAGCACGTCTTGCGCGACTACCACGGCGCGAATCTCGCTGCGGCTCGCACCGTGTCCGAGGAGTTGGTGCGCGCCGGTTTCAACACCGGGGACGTGCCCTACGGCTATCGCGCCCGGCGGGTCCGAGTCACTCCGGCGGGCCGACAACCGCGCTGGCGCACCCGGCTGCTGATCGAACCGGTCGAAGCGTCCACGGTGCGAATGATTTTCGTGTGGAGGGGCGAAGATCGCTTGTCCACCACGGAGATCCGTCGCCGACTCGCCGCGTCCCGCTACCCCGCGCCGTTGGACCCTGAGACGGGCGAGCCCGGTGTGTGGACGGTGGCGATTGTGCGGGCGATCCTGCGTAACCCGAAGTACCTCGGCCGCCAGGTCTGGGGGCGCACCCACCACGGGAAGCCGACTCCGCAAGCCGACTGGGTCTGGTCGGAGGTGTGGGTGCACCCACCGCTGGTGACCGCCGAGGAGTTCACCGCCGCCGACCGACGCTCGTGGGGTGCCCCAGCCTCGGCCAGGGCCAACGACCTCTCCGCGAAGGCGCTGCCGCCCGACCAACGGCGGGCCGCGTGATGGCCGCGAACCACTACCCGGACGGGTTGACGATCGAAGCCATCACCGCATTGCAGCGGGAAGTCAACGAGGAACTTCGACGGGAGGGCTACCCCGTTCAGCCAGCACAGTTGGCGTTCGTAGCCGTCCGGCCAGCCCCGACCCGCAGGCTCCCGGCTGACCACCCGTCACCACGAACCAACGGCTCGCCAACGCGGTCGCTGGCGACCGGAGATGGCCCCGCCCGGAGCCTCAACAGTCCAACGGACAACGAGGGCGCTCGGCCGCCCAGTTCCGCAGCGGGGTGAACTATGGCTCCGCAGAGAAAGAGAAAGCAGAGAAGCCTCCGCGCCGCCAATACTCAAGGTGTTGCGATCCGAGGCATTCGCCACGATCCGCCGGACATTCGCAAGCTCGCAAGAGTCATCGTCAGTCTCGCAACAAAAGCAACGCAATACGAAGGCACGCCTGAAACCGACTTGTTCGACGCGCAAGAATCAATCGCCACACCAGAAGAGTCACAAATCGACTACCCAGAAGCGGCGTAAAGAATTGTGGCATATCGAGGTAATATTTTGAATTGAACAAAAGTAGATGCCGACTTTCGGACGGTAGCCATTTTATGGCGATCTCCCGTTTCGGACTAGATGAGAAGAGTGTGGGGATGACGGGCGCGAACGCAGAACCTTCCGACAACTCATGCAAGGGGGCTTTCCCTGCGGCGCTTTCGGCGGCCTCGACCGGAGCGGAGCCGACGCTTCGGGTCGTCACCTATCGGCGCGTGGCATCAGACGCCCCGGCTACAGCTGCCTCCCTAGACGCGCAGCGCGCGGCGTGCCAACGCCTTATCGAACAGCTCGGCCTGCACTTCGTTGACGTGTTCATCGAGCCCGAGCACTCGGCGACCGGGACGAGCGCGCGATGACCAGCGCGTACGAAGATCTCTTCGACGAACTGCTGGGAGACGACGCTCTTCCGGCCGTCCTATCGACGGTCGGCGAGGCGGTGGAGCCGGGAAGCCGGGCAGTGATTTATCTGCGGGTGTCTTCGGCTGGCCAGGTCAAGAACGACTACGACCCTGAAGGCATTTCGATCCCCGCGCAGCGCGTCAAGTGCCGAGGTAAGGCCGAGCAACTCGGCTTGACGATCATTGATGAATACGTCGAGCCTGGTCGCACGGCGACCGAGATGTCGAAACGAGTCGAGTTCCAGCGGATGCTCACGCGAGTGCGGAACGCTGGCGACGTCGACTACATCATCGTCTACAAGCTCTCCCGGATGGCGCGGAACCGGCTCGACGACGCCATCGTCATGGCTGATCTCCGCAAACGTGGGGTCACCCTCGTATCGGCGACCGAGTCGATCGACGACTCGCCCGTCGGCCAGCTCATGCACGGCATCCTGGCCACCTTCAACGAGTACCAGTCGCGAGAGTCCGGTGCCGACATCGCGTACAAGATGAAGCAGAAAGCCAAGAATGGCGGCACGATCGGCCGCGCCCGACTGGGCTACCTCAATGTCCGCGACCGGTTCGACGGCCGCGAGATCCGCACCATCGCCGTCGATCCTGAGCGTGCACCCTTTGTCCAGCTTGCTTTCGAGCTCTACATCACCGGCGACTACTCGTTGGAAGACCTGTCCGACGAGCTCTACGATCGCGGACTGCGCACCCGGCCCACCGGCCGTCATCCCGCCAAGCAGGTGTCGATCAACAAGCTCTCGATGATGCTGCGGGACCGCTACTACCTCGGATACGTAGAGGTCGACGGCGAGGAGGTCCAAGGCCGGCACGAGCCGCTCATCGACGAGGACCTGTTCGACCGCGTCCAGGATCTCCTCGAATCCCGCTCCACAGCAGGAGAACGCCGCCGCGAGCACCCCCACTACCTCAAGGGCTCATTGTTCTGCGGACGCTGCAAGCGAGCGGGCATCACCCAGCGGCTGATCGTCCAGCACACCGTCAACTCCCGAGGCAGCGAATACACCTACTTCTTCTGCCGCAACAAGCAGAACGGCACCTGCGAAGCCCCGCACATCAACGTCGCCCTCATCGAAGACGCCGTGGAAAACCACTACGCCACGATCCGCTTCAGCGCCCAGTTCGTCGCCACCGTCCGCGCCGAGGTCGCCCGCGCCATCGACGAGCAAGAAGCCTCCGAGCGACTGCTCCACAAGCAGCTCACCGCGGAGATGAAGGCGCTAGACACCCGCGAAGAGAACCTCATCGAACTAGCGGCCGACTCCACCATCGGGCAAGACAAGATCAAAACCAAGCTCCGCGAGATCGCCCGACAGCGACGACGCCTCGAGGAGCGCCTCACAACCACGACCGAGAACCTCTCCGACAGCGCCCGGCTCATCGAAGCCGCGCTCACCTTGCTGGAGAACCCTCAAGAGCTCTACCGCCGCTGCGACGAACAGCAACGCCGCATGCTCAACCAGGCGATCTTCCACAGCATCTACGTCGATGACGACCAGATCGCCGACCACAGCCTCCGGGAGCCCTTCGCACAACTGCACGCCGTCCAGAGCGACTGGCAGACCACCGACGTGACCGTGCCGGAGCCACGAACCGACACCCAGCCCCGAAATGCCAAAAGGGCCGCCTCCCAAAAGGGAGGCGGCCCCGTGGCTACCAACGGTCTTCAGGTCCTACTACGTGGCGTTGTTTCGGCCCCGTGTTCTAGTAAGACCCCTAGGGTGGAGCTAAGGGGACTCGAACCCCTGACCCCCTCACTGCCAGCGAGGTTCGATCAAGGCGCTGACCTGCGGTTATCGAGAACCCGCTGGTCGGCTGGAGCAGTTGCGCGCTGTTTGGATGCGGTTCGACGCCGTTGGGCGCAGCTGTAACCGACGTCGTGCTCCAGATCTGCTCCAGGGAAATTAGTGTGAGAGTTGCGGGTGGGCTCGATGACAAGAGATGGGGGCGGCCATGATCTTTCAGCTCGGACAGCTGTTCAGGCTGTCAATTTGCGGCCGACAACCAGCTGGTTAAGAGTCGGAACCTTGGCATGTCGGACGGTGTCGTGCGATGCCGGACAAGACCTTTCGTCTGATCGCTGCGCTTCCGCTGTGTCGGAGTGTGTCGCCTGGTGCCGGACTGTTTCAGACCTCTCGGGCGCGTCGCGGGCTCGCGGATGCCGGGTTCTGTCGCTTGGTCCAGCAGCCTTGGCTGCCTGCTTTGACGGGTGTGGACGATGACAGTGGGGGATCACCGCGATCCGGTCGGGTCGGCTGTGAGCACGATGGTGGGGGCTCGTGGAGTAGCTCCAAAGCGGCAGCGCTCGGCGCGGCGGCTCCTTGTTCTCGCGAGCACGGTGACGCTGGCACTGAACGTGGCGATCCTTTGATCGCTGAAGGGATTGGCAAGGCGCTGGTTGATGCAGTGGGACCGATGTTGCTGATCGGTTGGTCTTAGGTCGGGCCGGGCTTGCTGCAAGAGCTCGCCGAGCTCCGCCAGACTGTGGAACGCCCGGCCGATTCGATGCGGTTGAAACTCGGGCGACCGATGTAGCAAGGGGCGGGCGTAGAACCCACTTTGCTGACCTTGGCCGACCCAGCCGGAACGCGGGCTGCTTATCCGTTGGTCGCGGTCGGCAACGGGGCCTGCGCGAATGCGTGACGAAGCGACTCGCACGCCCAGCGGCGGGAAGCAGCGGACATCTGCGAGGAGATCCCGCGAAGCCCGGCATCTCCTCGCACATCGTGCTGGACCTGGTCCTAGAAGAGCGGACGCCCAGCTTCCAGTCTTGTGCCAGTGAGTGGAGCGGGTCGCAGGCTGATGAGGCTACCGATGTAAAGGTCTGTGGCGTTCCCGCCACGGAGCAACGCGGTCGGAGTGCAGCCGATCAGGAGACGGAAGTCGCGGTTGAAATGCGCTTGATCGGTGTATCCGCACAGTGCGGCGAGTGCGGGCAACGGTGGCGGGTTGGTGCCGGTGAGAAGCCGGATGGCGCGGTGACATCGGGCGACCCGTGCGACGGCTTTGGGCGGCAAACCGATCTCTCGGTGGAAACGAGTGGTGAGATGTTGCCGGGTGAGCCCCGCCTGCTCCGCGAGGTCGTCGACCTTGACCGTCTGCTCCGCGAGGGTGAGGCTGCGCCAGCTCTGGTCGAGCGAGCGGGGCAGTTCCGGTTCGTTCAAGATCCACGTCGTCAAGCGGCGGTCAAGAATCCGGAACCGGTGGTCCGAATCCTGTGCCTCTCGCAGTTCTTCCGTGAGTACTCGGGCACGTGTACCCAAGAGGTCGTCGAGTGTCACGGTGGTGGAGCTGATTTCTCGTAGCGGCCGGCCGAACAGCGCTCTCGCACCCAGCGGGGTCAACTCGATGACGATCCCTCGTTCCACGCCCGTTCGCTCGTAGGTCATCGGCTGGTTGGACAACCCGACGACGGGGGAGATCGTCGCCAGCGGTGATCCGTCGATCGGGCGGCGAACCGGCTTGTCGAGATCGATGATCACCACGACCGAGTTCAGCGCGGCGACGGTCCGAATCTCGGGCACCGGCGTGAACCGGCGAAAGGCCAGATAGAAACTAACCCACCTGGACAGCCTGCGTTCCGGTGCCCTGGTCTTCCAGAACTCGCCCTCGGATGACGGAAGGTCCTCCACCGCGCTCCCCCTGCTCCTGACGATGTCTTGATCGACAATCACCCGAGGGAAAGCATGGCGCGGACGAGCTGTCCCGAAGAGGCTCGGCGCGAAAAGAAGCGGCAACGCCACGTGGTCGTGACAGAGCAGTAGGGCATCGGCAGTCACTTGCGCCGCCGTATGGCGCAACGGTTCCGGTGAGCGGTACTCGGGCCCTTACATTTTTCCAATCCATGATCGTCGTTCGTCGCTAGCCTTGAGCTCGCCAGTGTCTCGGGGGACACGGCACCCTGTTCCGACGCAGGGGCCGCCTATGGCCTTTCCGGAATCACATGAACCGAATCAGGGGGATGACCCATGCGCGTCTTGAGGAATGCCGGTAGATCGAGGGCGCATGTTCTTCTGCTGTGCCTGCTGTTGACGGTGAGCTCCTCCTCGGTCACGGTGCCCGATGCCACAGGTGTCCCGGAGCGCGACGAGAAGTCCGTCGTCAAGGAAGCCGCTGACGAGGCGACCGCAGTGGTCGCCGCCCTGCGGCAGGGCACGCGAGTCGAGATGACCGATCAGCGCTCCGCCACCTCGACGGTGTACGCGGAGCCGGATGGGACCAGGACGACGGAGATGTCCGCGGTCCCGACGAGATTCAAACGCGGCGACGCTTGGATCCCGCTGGATCGAACCCTGGTGCCCCGGGGGGACGGCGCGGTCATACCCCGGTCGGTGGGGGAGGAGGTCGTGCTGTCGGGTGGTGGTGACGGCGTACCGCTGATCCGCATGACCGCCGGCGACAAGGAGCTGGCGTTGCACTGGCCGTCCACGCTGCCGAAGCCGATCCTGGCCGGTACGTCCGCGACCTATCCCGAGGTCCTTCAGGGGGTGGACCTCGTGATGCGGGCGGACGCTGGAGGCTACCGGCAGTTGCTGGTAGTGAAGAGCGCTGACGCCGCAAAGAACCCGGCATTGTCGAAGGTTCGGTTGCGGATCGCCGCCAAGGGCGTGCACGTCACCGCGGAGCCCTCAGGGGCGCTGAAGGCGATGGACGACAAGGGCATCCAGTTCTTCGGTTCGGCGTCGTCAACGATGTGGGACGCGAACGGCCGGGCCGAAAAGGTCGGGGTGGACGTCTCGGGCGACGTCCTGATTTTGACACCGGACCAGAAGTTGTTGTCTGGCAACGGTACGGCGTATCCGGTGACGGTGGATCCGGCCTACTTCGCGCAAGCCCACAACTACTGGGCGACGGTGCTGTCCGGCGATCGCTTCCGCAACCAGGCCTTCGATCGCCGGAGCGCGGACGCGACCCACCCGGACTGGGCACAGGTCGGGCAGTGCTGGAACGAGCGCAACGAGTGCAATGGCATCGGTGAGGGGCGCGCCTACTTCTCGTTCTACGACACCGGCCAGCTCGCAGGGAAGGACATCTTGGAGGCGAAGTTCTACACCACGGTGGCTTACAGCCCGAGCTGCCAGGTCCGCAACCATCACCTCCGTCCGGTGTTCCACTCCATCGGAAACGGCACGACGTGGAACAACAAGCCCGAGAATCCGGGTCAGTGGATCGAGTTCGCCGCGCCCTCCTCATGCAACGGTGCCCACGGTGTCGAACTGGACATCCGCAACGCGGTGAACCAGAGCGGTGCGACGACCTTCTACCTGCACGCCATGGATTCCAACGATCAGTTCGCGTGGCGGAAGTACGCCTCGGCCGAGACCCGGATCTCGATCAAGTGGAACCGGGCCCCGAACCAGCCTTCGAACCCGCGGACGGACCCGCCGTTGCCGACGCCGTGCAAATGGTGCGCCGGCGTGCCTTACACCGCCAACCAGCATATTCAGCTGATCACCACGGTTTCGGATCCGGATAACGAAAGGGTCCGGCCGAAGTGGCGCGTCCGGCCGACAGGACGTCCTGAAGAAGCGTCGGACGGAGACTTCGTCCCCTCCGGTGTGGCGGTGAGCCGTGGCTTGTCGCTCACGGACAAGGACGGGCTGCAGGTCAGCTGGTGGGTACACGCGGAGGATGACGCCCCGGCGAGCAGCGCGGCAGCCCACGGTCAGCTGTTCGCGGTCGACTTGGTGAAGCCCCCCGTCACGCCGACCGTCGAATCGAGGATCTACACAAAGGACAACGACTGGCACGGCGGCACCGGCATCCCGGACATGTTCACGTTCGGTAGCCAGGGCGTCGGCGACATCGACCATTACCTGTACGGCTGGCAGGATCCGCCGAACGTGAAGGTCGACGCGACGGCGCTGGGAGGGCCCGCACAGGTCAGTATCGCGCCACCGGGGGACGGCCCCCGGACCCTCTTCGTCCAAAGCGTGGACAGAGCCGGAAACAAGAGCGACCCGACGCACCACGACTTCAACGTCCGAGCCGGCGACGGAGCACGGCACCAGTGGTCTTTCGAGGGGAACGCCAAGGACAACGCTTATCAGGGCGACAAACACGGTGGCCTGAACGGCGCCGCCTCGTACACCTCCGGAGCAGTCGGGACCGGTCTGTTGCTGGACGGGCAGTCCGGGAGCGCGATGACCGCGCCGACCACCGTCCGGACCGACACCAGTTTCTCGGTGTCTGCGTGGGCCAGGCCGGACGTGTTCCGCGCGGATCCCATGGGTGTGGTGAGCCAGGACAACCCGCAGAACGGGTACAGCGGCTGGCTGCTCCACTTGCGGGACGACGGCCAAGGACCGAAGTGGGCGTTCTGGCTGCCCGGCGGGACCCCGGCGAATCCGGGAGCCGGAATCGCTCTCGAGACGAACGCGGCCGCCCACCAGCCGCAGCAGGGAAAGTGGACCCACGTGGCAGGCGTGTTCGATCGCGGAACCGCTGAAGCCAGGCTGTACGTCGACGGTGCGTTGGCCGCGAAGAAGACAGCGCCGGCCGGATGGACGCCGTGGCAGGCCGGCGGCGAGCTGGCAGTCGGCAGGCTGCAGTGGGCCGGTGTCAAGGGACATCACTGGCAAGGCGCGCTCGACGAGGTGCAGGTCTTCGACCGGCCGCTGTCCGACGCCGAGGTCGGTGCGAAGGTCAGCCGGGACAATGTCCGCACGGGACACTGGCGGTTCGACGACCGGCCCGCGTCCCCCGGGGCACCGAACACCAAGGCGCGCAACGAGATTCCCGACGCCGGCACCGGAACGTTGATCAACGGCGCGACCTTTGTGGACAATGGCGAACTCGGTCGCGCGGTGAAGTTCGACAACCCGGATACGCCGAAGGCCCAGGTGGTGACCGACGGCCCGGCCGTGCGGACCGACCGGAGCTTCACGGTCTCGGCCTGGGTCACCGCGAACAAATTCGTCGCCAAACCACTGGCCATGACCGCGGTCAGTCAGGACGGCGTGTTCAACAGTGGCTTCTATTTGCAGTACAACGCAGATCAGCACAGATGGGTGTTCTTGAAGTTCTCCGCCGACATCGCCGACGGCGCGGCCTTGCGGTGGCACGGCGTCGTCGCGAAGCAGACCCCGGCACTGGGTGTGCCAGTGCATCTGACCGGGGTTTACGACGCGCTGACCAAGGAAATGCGGATCTACGTCAACGGCGAACTGGGCAACGACGAGAAGTTCGTCTACCCGGGCACGGACTGGAACGCCGGCGGGAAGCTGGTCATGGGCCGCGGCAAGTTCAACGGTGCCGAGAGCGACTTCTGGCCCGGCACGGTCGACGAGGTCCGCACCTACAGCCGGGTCCTGTCGGCCGATGAGATCAAAGCCGTGGTCAGCCAGAACCGCGTGTCATCCGGCAGCTGGAAGTTCGACGGAGACCTCGGCGACTCCTCCGGCCGCGGATTGACGGGAACCTGGGTGGGCACGCCCGCCTATACCGACGGCCAAAGCGAGGATCCCGACTCCGCGGACAAAGCACTACGCCTGGACGGGAGCAACGCCGTCGAGACCGCGAACGCCGTCGATTCGACGGAAAGCTACACGGTGTCCGCGTGGGTCCGCCCCGACGTCGCCACGCATTGTTCCTGCACCATCCTGTCCCAAGACCACAGCGCCCTCTCGTCGTTCGCTCTCGCCGCTGGAGCCGACGGGAAATGGCGAGTGTCCGCGGCCGGTGATTCGGCGGTCGCGGGCAAGGTCCAAGCCGGAGCCTGGACCCACGTGACTGGCGTCCACAACAGACCGCGCGGACAAATCGAGCTGTACGTCAACGGGGCGTTGGTCGCCACCGCGAAACACACCGTTCCGGTGCACAACAACGGCAAGTTGCAGGTCGGCCAAATGAAGTCCGGCGGGACACCGGGACAACGCTTCAAGGGCGCGATCGACGATGTCCAGGTCTACAGTCGCGCGCTGTTCGCCGACGAGATCCGTGTCATGGCAGGCCGCGACATGGCTCTGGTGCACAACTGGAAGCTCAACGACAGCCCCGCGGACTCGATCGGTGCCCGTATCGGCGCGTTGGTCGGAGGCGCAGGCTACGGTCCCGGGAGGGCGGGCAAGGCCGCCCGGCTGGACGGCGTGGACGACGCGGTCGCCGCGAGCGGAGTGGATCTCCGGACCGACCAGAGTTTCACGGTGTCGGCATGGGTGAACCTGACCAAGCCCGCTCCCTGCGAGGATGAGTGCACTCGCGACGCGGTCAGCCTGTCCGGCGGTGTGGACGACAAGGGACCGGTGAAATTCCGTCTAGGACACCGGATCGACCAGGACCAGGCATCGGGCAACGGAAAGTGGATCTTCGAGATGCCGGAGGCGAACGGGACGGTCACCGAGGCCGCGGTATCGGTGCGTCCCAGCCAGTTCGGCAACTGGGTCCTGCTCGTCGGGGTGTACGAGGCGAGTTCCGGGCAGATCGAACTGTACGTCTACAACGACGATCCTCTCAGCGAACCCGACCTCGACGCGGGCAAGCTGCTACGGCCGTGGCAGGGCGAGGGGGCCGTTCAGATCGGCCGCGCCGTGGCCGGCCCCGGTGCCACAGCCTCCGAGTACTGGTCCGGAGGTGTGGACGACGTCCGTCTCTACACCGGCTCGCTGTCACCGGACCGGCAAAAAGCGCTACGCAATTCCTATCCGGCTGTGACGAGCTCGTGAGAGGCCTCCCGATGAGAGCACACCGCGTGAGATCACAGTGGACGATTCGCGGACTGGTCGTCGTCCTGTTCGCATCCTTGGTTCCCGTACTGACCGTCACCCCACCCGCCGCGTCCGCGGCGCCCGCGGCGAGCGAGCCGCCGATACCGCCGCCGGCGCCATCGGTATCCGTGACCAAGGAGACTCAGCGGACCCGCGAGCCGGATCAGACATCACGGCGCGCACTGGCGAACAATCAGCAACCGGTTTCGGAGCGGCCTGGCTCCGGCCGTCCCACGGCCTCCCCGTTGTCGCCCACCGCCACCTGGGACATCAACACCCACACCGGCGACTTCACCTGGTCCTACCCGATGCGAGTGCCGCCGGCGCCGGGCGGTTTCGAACCGAAGGTCGCGCTCTCCTATCAGTCGTCCGCCGTCGACGGCGCGACCAGCGAGACCAACAACCAACCATCGTGGATCGGTGACGGCTGGAGTATGTGGCCAGGCTTCATCGAGCGGTCCTATTGGTCCTGTGCCGACGACGACGCCAAGACAGGAGACCTGTGCTGGCGCAGTGACAACGCCACGGCCATGTACGGCGACGGAGGCGGCATGCTCGTCTGCTGCGACGGCGGCGGTAAATGGCGTTCGAAGGACGACGACGGCGCACGGATCGAACGCCGGACCGGTCTCGCGAACGGCGACCAGTTCGGCGAGCACTGGGTGATCACCACGGTCGACGGAACCCAGTACTGGTTCGGCTCGCAACTGGACTCGAAGTCCACCTGGACCGTCCCGGTCTTCGGAGACGACGCCAACGAGCCGTGCCACGGAGCCACGTTCGACACCTCGCATTGCGACCGGGCCTGGCGATGGAACCTGGACAAGGTCGTCGACCGCAACGGCAACGTGATCCGCTACTACTACGCGCCGGAAACGAACTCCTACGGATTCAACACCAAGGACGCCGCGAGGTCATACACCCGAGGCGGGACCCTTGAACGCATCGACTACGGGATCAACGAATCCGTCGCCGGCCCGGCGACCGGGAGGGTGGAGTTCACCACCGCGAAAAGGTGCGTCGCCGGCTCCGTCTGTACCGAGGACCAGCGCGGGAACTGGCCCGACACACCGTTGAAGATGTCCTGCGGTGGTCCGTCATGCAAAGAACACTCGCCCACTTTCTGGACGACCCAGCGTTTGGACACCGTGGCGACCAAGGTCTGGCGTGGCTCGTCCTACGAGCCGGTAGATCGCTGGACGCTGGATCAGACCTTTCCGCGGCTGGGCGACATCAACGTCGAACAGAAGGAAAGCGCGGTCTTATGGCTGAAAGGGATCAAGCACAGTGGCCTGGTGGGTGGTTCCCTGGACATGCCGCCGGTCACCTTCGACGGAACGCTGATGCCCAACCGGGTCGACGGTGACAAGGACGGCTACGCCCCGTTGAACCGGTACCGAATCACCGGCGTGATCTCCGAGTACGGAGGTGTGGTCGCGGTGGACTACGCGCCGCCGGACTGCACGGCGGGCGTCACCATGCCCGCCAATCCGGAGAGCAACCAGATGCGCTGCTTCCCGGTCAGGTGGGCACCCGCCGGGCACGAGCCGCGGGTGGACTACTTCCACAAGTATGTCGTCTCATCGGTGACGCGCACCGACATGATCGCCACCAACCCCGAACACACCACCCGGTACGAGTACCTGGACGGGGCGGCCTGGCACTGGAACACCTCCGAGTTCGTCAAGGACGACAAGAAGACGTGGAACGAGTTCCGTGGCTTCAAACGGGTGCGGATCACGACGGGCGCAGATCCGGCGCAAGACCCGGGACGCAGTCCGAGAACCATGTCGGAGTTGCGGTACTACCGCGGAATGGACGCTGACCGGCTACCGGACAACCGCAGGCGTACGGAATCGGTCGCCGACTCCGTAGGCGACGGCCAGAGCACCCGCAAGGACGAAGACTGGTTGCGGAGCTTCAATTTCGAGACGACGACCTACGGTTCCGATTCCGCTTCGAACCCACCGGTGGTCAGCAGGACCGTCAGCCACCCGGACTGGCGAGGACCGACGGCGAGCCGAGGCGAGTATCACGCCTACTTCGTCCGACCCGGCCGCGCACGGACCTTCACGGCTCTCGCCGCAGGCGGCTGGCGAACCACTGAGAGCGTCACCGGCTACGACGACCGCGGACTGCCGGTACAGATCAACAACTTCGGAGACATCGGCATCCCGGAAGACGATTTGTGCACGACCGCGACCTACTCGCGTGACGAGAACACCTGGCATCTCAGCCGCAAAGTACGCGAGGAGACCGTCTCCGTCGCGTGTGGCGCCACCGCTCGGTTCCCGGAGCACGCGGTTTCAGACGCCATCTTCGGATACGACGGCAAAGGAAACCTGAACCGGACGGAAGTGGCCGAAGACCGACCGGCGGCAGGACCCGTCTACGTGAAGACCGGGGACTTCGCCTACGACGCCCATGGCAGGGTGACACAGTCGACCGACGCACTGGGCAACGTCAGCAAGACCGCCCATATCCCGGTGACCGGCGGCCCGGTCACGCAGATCACCACGACGAGTCCTCCGACGGCGGCGATTCCAGCGGGACTGGTGAACACGACGACGCTCGAACCCGCGTTCGGAGCGCCCGTCAAGGTGGTCGATCCCAACGGCCGGGTGACCGAGACGGCCATCGACGCCCTAGGTCGCACGGCGCAGGTCTGGTTACCCAACCGACGACGCGCGAACAACCCCGAAGGCAGTTTCAAGTTCGGCTACCTGGTGCGGCGGGACGACGCGACTATCGTGACCACGTCGAAGATCGGCCCGAACGGCGCATACGTGACGAAGAACGAGGTGTACGACGGGCTGCTACGCCTCCGGCAGACCCAGACACCCGGTGTCGGGATGCGGGAGGAGAACGGTAGGGAAGTGCCGTTCGAAGAAGGCAGGCTGATCACCGACACGCGGTACGACTCTCACGGCAGGCCATACAAGCAGACGAATCCGTACTTCAACGACGGGCAGGTCGACACGAGTCTCTGGCGAGCCACCGACGCCGAAGTGCCGGGCATGACCAGGAAGAAGTTCGATGGCGCCGGCCGGGTCGTGGAGACGATCCACCAGGCGGGCTCCGCTGACAAGTGGTCGACGTTCACCGGCTACGACGGTGATCGTGTGCACACCACGCCCCCGGCCGGCGGGACGGCGACGACGGTCATTTCGGATGCCCGCGGCCGTACCACCGAACTTCGCCAGTATCACGGGCCCAAACCCGAGGGCGGTCACGATGTCACCCGCTACCGGTACACCTCGGCGGGCAAGCTCGCACAGGTGACCGGGCCCGACAACGCGACCTGGTCCTACGGGTACGACTTGCGGGGGAGGAAGACGACGGCGACCGATCCTGACGCGGGCGCGGTCACCATGACCTATGACGACCTCGACCGCATGACCAGTACGAAGGACGCCCTCGGGAAGGTTCTAGCGACAGTCTACGACGGGCTCGGTCGCAGGACCGCGTTGCACGCCGACAGCCCAGGAGGGCCAAAACTGGCGGAGTGGACTTTCGACGCGGCGCCGTTCGGAAAGGGCCTCGCGGCGTCCGCGACCAGATATGTCGCCGGAAACGCCTACAGCTCCGTGGTGAACGGATACACGGCGCTCAACAATCCACTGTCCACCTCGGTCACCATCCCGGCGGTGGAGGGCAAGCTTGCGGGCACCTACCAGACCAACATGTCCTACGGCCAGGACGGCACGCTCACCGGCGAAACGTATCCTCCGGTTCCCGAGGCCGGCGTGACGGAGACCTCCCTCGAGCAGACCGTCAGTTACCTCATGGACAACAGCGGGCATCTCGTGTCGACCCAGACCGGTACAGGCACCCAGCTAGTCTTCGAAACGCACTACACCCGTTATGGGGAGGTGCAGCGCCTCGAACACGGGACGGTCGGCAATCGCGCATGGCAGTCGTTCTACTACGACTCGAGCACCCGTCGTCCCAACAGGTTCGTCACGCACGCGGAAGTGCCGCACCCGATCCAGTCGGATGTCCAGTACACCTACGATCCGGCGGGCAACATCACCTCGATGGCCGATGTGCCGATCGGATCTCCAGCGGACGTGCAGTGCTTCCGGCATGACGGCCTGCGCAGACTGACGGAGGCGTGGACGGCGGCCCAGAGCGACTGGTCGGCCAGCAGCGGCTGTAGGGCGGAGCCCACGGCGGCACCGGTGCCGGCCGCATACTGGAACTCGTACCGTTACGCGCCAGGCGGGAACCGGTTGGCCGAGACCAAACGCGGTCCCTCCACGTCCGCCGGTCGTGACTATGCCTACACGGGAAACCCGCAGGCGCAGCCTCATACGTTGCGCACGGTCAGCGACCCTGCAGGTACGGAGACCTTCGAGTACGACGCCAAGGGGCAAACCACGAAGCGGGCGAAGCCCGGCCTCGATCAATCCATGGTTTGGGACGGCGAAAGCCACCTCGTCTCGGCGACGGCCAATGGCGAGACGACGTCGTTCATCTACACTCCCGGCGGCTCCCGATTGCTGCGCAAAGACCCCGCTGGAACCACGCTCTATCTGGGGAAGCAGGAGATCCGCCTACCCGTGGGGGCCGCGAAACCCATTGTCAGCCGCTATTACACGCACGGCGACAAGACCATCGCAATGCACGACGGCAACGCGTTGCATTGGCTGGCCAGTGATCACCAGGGCACGGCTCAGGTCTCCATCGACACCAAATCCTCGACAGTGTCCAAACGGCGCCAGGATCCCTTCGGCGCACCTCGGGGTGAAGCCGGTACATGGCCGGGCGAACGCGGTTTCGTGGGAGGAACGCAGGATGTCTCGACCGGGCTGACTCACCTGGGCGCCCGCGAGTACGACACCTCCACCGGAAGGTTCCTGTCCGTCGACCCGATTATGGACACGTCCGATCCACTGCAAATGCAGGGCTACGGGTACGCCAACGGCAGCCCAGTCACTCTCAGCGATCCGACGGGATTGGCGCCGTGCAGCGGCCCCGACGGAGTCGGGTGCAGAATGGACGACGAGGTCGCGCGATGCTGCAACGGCCCGGCTCAGGTCAGGCACAACGTTCCCCCGCCGCCTTCGCAGGAGTCGTTGCGGGAGAAGAGCAAAAAGTCCAATGACGCCAAGAGCCGCAGAGACGACCCGAGGCGATTCGGCACATCTCTCCGGAATCCGGTCAACATCACGACCGACACTTCGCCTTGTCCTTGGGCAGGACCGGGTTCGCGAATAGTCGAGTGCGGCCCATCGGTGAGGTACTCGGTGTGTGACGACTACCGCCTGCTGACTGGGACGTGCCTGTCGGGCGAGGAAGCGTACCGAGAAATTCAGCGGCTGGAACGGGAGAAGGCCGCCCTCGCGGAGTACGAGGAGAAGGAACGGAAGCGCAAGAGGGAAGTCGCCCAGGGATCTAGCGGTTCGTGTGTCGGGATCGATGCCCAAGCGATCGTCGTCGTGGGATTCAAGCGCTGCACCATGACGGACGACCAAGGTAACAAAAGGACGGTCTGGTCCTTCAAGATCGGCATCGGCATAGGCGTGGGTGTGAACGTCAGCTCCACACGATCGTTCGACAACAAGCGGGTCAGTCAATTGGGCGGCAAAGCCGCCTTCGTCGAGACCGGCGGGTCACTCGGGCCAATCGGGTTCGGGGCGTCCGCCTCCTTCGACATCGATGATCAAAAGGGAACCATAGGCCCAGCCCCCGCGATCGAAGCCGGCAATTCGATGGGTGTCGGAGGAGCTCTCTGGAACACAGGAGTCGAGTTCAGCTGGTGAGCCGTCCTTCCGTGAGCGGTCGTCATGCAGAGCACTTGATGCTCGACATGACGACCGCTCACCGGCGAGCAGCAAGACCGATCCTTCAGCAGAGGTTCCCGAATCGATCCGCGGAAATTCGTCAAGTGATCACCGAAGACCATCGGTCAAACGAGAAAACTCCCGCCCTGCGGAAGATTCGCTGATTTGGGAGGGTTTCCGTCACTATGGACCTTGGGGGAACTTACTGCAACACAAAACCCCAGGTAGAAGCCCTGGAGATACTGCTTCGGAAGCATCCGGGCCCGTCGAAACCCGTCGCGTTGCCCCCGTGCTCGCACTTCTTTGTCGTCAGCCGATTCCGGAGAGTGATTGGCCGAATCGACCACGCCCAGGTGTTCCCACACCGGGCACGCGAGCTTCGCCCACCACAGCCGACCCGCCCCGTGGCAGACCCCAGCTCCCAGCGCATCAAGCGACTGCAGGTGCTCGGGGGTCTGATCAACGAATACGAACGGGCCGCGTAAAGCCACTGGTCAGCGCCGGTGACCAACTTATGAAACCCCACAGCCGTTATAGCGTATTCCGCGAGCCTTTTTCATATTTTCCTCGGTGCCATTGAACTACCCAGGGTTTGATGGCGGCTCCTCGCGTGTGTAAAGACGGCCGCCGTCGCCCACGACGACGCACCGCGAAAGTCTGGACGCCGCGCTCCCTCTGTTGCCTGGATGCCGGTAACTCAGCGTATGCGTGGTCATACTGCCGTAAACTCGCGGCGTGCGTGGAGAGGTTGAGCAGACGTCATGGCGAGTGCGGATCCGGGATGCCTCGGGCCGTGTGCGTGGCGCCGGGATGCTGCTCCCGGACGGATACGTGCTGACCTGCGCCCACGTGGTGTTCGACCGTTCGCTGCCTGAACCGGATCTCCAGGTGGACTTCGTGGGCCTTCCTGGCACGCCGTCAACACCGGCGGCGGTCGCGGACGGTCAGTGGGTACCACCGCTTTCCGACGAACGAGGCGACGTCGCGCTGGTGAAACTTGCCGACGTTCCGCCCGCCGCGTCGGTCGCGCGGCTGCGCGGGCTGACTGTCGGCTGGGACCGTCCCGTGCACGCGTGCGGATTCCCTGCACAGCTTGAAGGCGGAGTCTGGGTGCAGGCGGCACTGGGCGGGCCGTCCGGGCCAGGCAGCGAGTGGATACAGTTGAACAACGTGCGTCCGAACGGCGTGTTCGGACGGCGTGGCTTCAGCGGCGCCGCCGTCATCGACAATGAAACCGGTGACGTCCTCGGCATGGTGGTCGCCAACCTCACCAGCGGGGCAGAGTCACTCGGCTGGATGATTCCGGTCGAAACGATCGCACGATACCTGCCTCGCGTGGCCGCCTTGGTCGACACTCCGCAGCCGGCGGTCAATTCGGCCTGGCCCCCGGTGTCCTCTCTTGGCCGGTGGTCATCGGCGGTCACGGACCTGCCCGATCCGCTCGATGTGCTTCTCGACGATCCCCTGGTGCCCGAGCGCAACCGTTTCTGCGAGAACTGCAACTCGCCGGTCGGCCGCAGCACAGACCGTGGCCCGGGCAGAGTGGAAGGATTTTGCCAATACTGTCGGGCACCGTATTATTTCCGGCCCCAGCTCGCCCCTGGTGACGTCGTCGAGAACCGCTACGAAATCGCCGGTTGCCTCGCCCGCGGTGGCCGCGGCTGGCTCTACCTGGCCAGGGACAACAACTTGTCGGGCCGGTATGTCGTCCTCAAAGGCTTGATATACAGCGACGCGGATGACCCCCACGCGTTCACCGAGCGGCGACTGCTCGCTGAGCTCGAGCATCCCAATATCGTCCGCGTCTTCAATTTCGTCTCACACACCTCCGCACGCTCGGCTGCCCGGAACACTTACCTGGTCATGGAATACGTCGGAGGCCTGTCCCTGCGAGAGGTGATCCGGAACGCTCGCCGTTCCCGGGCCTTGTCGGTCGAGGCCGTGGTCGCCTACGGCTTGGGCATTCTCGACGCGTTGGACTACCTGCACAGCAAGGACTTGCTGTACTGCGACATGAAGCCCGACAACGTGATCCACAGCCGTCACGGGGTGAAATTGATCGACTTGGGTTCGGTCCGCCGGATTGGCGACGAGGCCCCGATCGTCGCGACAACGGGCTATCAGGTCCGGCACGAGGAGATCGACGAACATGGGCTCACCGTGCGCTCGGATCTCTTCTCGGTCGGCGTGACTCTGGACGAGCTGGCGCGAGCGAGCGTCGATTGGTTCAACCGGCCCAGAACCCAGCCGGAGACCGGAGGCGTCGAGCTCGGGATCGAATCACTGCGCCGGGTGATCAAACGCGCGACCGCGGACTTCGAGCATCGATTCACCTCGGCAGCGGAAATGCGCGACCAGCTCGAAGGCGTCCTGCGCGAAGTCTTCGCCTTGCGCGAAGGAGCATCGCACCGCACGGGCTCACAGCTGTTCGGCGCGGTGGGCGCGCTGCTCGACACCGGTCTCGGCGAAGTCGTGCCGCTCGAACGCTGGGCATCCTCGCGAGGCGCCGCACGGCTCGAAGGGCGGCTGTTCCCGCGTGACGCGGCCGCGGCACTGCCGTCGCCGCTTCGGCATGACGAGGCTTGGACGGCAACCTGGCGGCGGGGAGTCGCCGCACTGGCCAACGACGACCTTCCTGACGCGGAGGAGTGCTTCGACGAGGTCTACAGCGCCCTGCCAGGTGAAATGGCTCCGAAGCTCGCGCTGGGTCTGTGCGCTGAACGCCTCGGAATGAACGCGCGCGCCGAGTGGTTTTACGAGGCAGTGTGGCGGCGCGATCACACACAGGTCAGCGGAGCGTTCGGACTGGCGAGGATGCGCTTGTCCCGTGGCGATCGATTGGGGGCGGCCGCGGTGCTCGACGAAGTCCCGACTGCGCTGGTACGCCCTGAGCTCCCCGCGATCGCCGCGATCCGTGCGCTGACCGCGCCGCTGCCGGCCGACGTCGCGCCACCTGGCACCCAAGAGTTTTCCATGGCCATGCGGAGGCTGCCCGGTATCGGAAGTCCTTCTCGGCAACTTCTGTCCCTGGAAGTCGCCCGAGGTTTGCTCGACTGGCTTCTGGTCGACCCCACACGCGACGGCACGCTGGTCGGCGATCCCGTTCTCCCGGGCCTGGTCAGCGAGGTGACGGCCAGAGGGTGGCTGGAAAGAACGCTCCGCGAACTCGCCGGACAGCCGTTGGGCACCCGTACGCGGCACGGGTTGCTCGAGTTCGCCGATCAGATCAGCTCCGAGAGCCGGCTCACGATCGATGTCGGAAAGGCGATCACGCCGACGCGCTTGCCGCAGTTCGAGCTGACCGTGGAACAGAACGAGTACCTGTCCGTCACCGACACGCGGATGGACGCGGTCCTCTCGGTCGGCCTGCGCCGCGCAGCCGGGGGCGATGCGGACGCCGACGCGCGCATGCGAGTCACCACCAAGCCCGGTAGCCGTCTGAGTTTTCTCAAAGAGGTCTTTCCGAGGGTGACGAACGTCGGCGAAACCGGCGTCCGGATAGACGAACACACCATGGAGTTTTCGCTCGGTACCTGGGACGGGATCCAGACGCGTGACTATCATCTGAGTTTCGCCGTCGAGCCTGGCGGCTCCCCCGCAGCTGAGGCACGCGAACTAGCCCGGGTCGAGCTGGTCTCCGCGGGCCGGGAGGTCGTCAGCGTCAAGCCGGCGACGATCGTCGCCCGGCTGGTCGAGGATGCCGCGTTGAGTACCCGGATCGATGCGAGAGTCGCCCACTACAGCGCGCGAGACAACCTCAGGGACGCGGTGGAAAGCAGCTGGGCTTTCTACGACGCCGGCGACCTGAGCGAGGCGAACTCCGCGCTCAGCCGCGCCGTCCGCCTCGCTTCGGAACTCGGTGACGTGGAGACCCTGCGCAGGCTGGAGCGGATCGTCGACATCCACGACCCGGACGATGGGCTCGTCACTATCAAGGCCTCGCTACTGGCACGGGATTTTCCCAGGTTTTCGACAGCGGGTTCGCGTGTCTTGTCCACTCGGACCCGACGCTCGTCGCAGGTCGTGACCAGCAGCCGCTACTCCTCCCGGTGGCGGTCTCGGCGCAGCAGCCGTTTCGTCATTGGCGGGCTGGGCCGGAGCAACCGCAGGACAGCCGGCTTCTCACCGATCTGTCCCAACTGCGGCCGAATCGTGCCGCACACCGCGCCCTACTGTGAGGTATGCGGTGGTCGGCTGACCGAGGTGTTCAGCAGCCCCCGTCGCGCCCGAGTCTGGTGCGTGACCGACGAACTCGCCGAAGTCGGGAAGGCGCTCCGCATCGCCTTCGCCATCGCCGTGGCCGACACGCCGGACCCTGCCGACGATCCCGAGCCGCTGTCACACCCGGTCCGGCTCCGTGTGCTGCTCGAGTCGCGGCAGGCGGACGTGACCCCGATGACCCGGGTCGTCGAACTCACCGTCGATCGCACGACCGAACCCGTGGACTTCACGGTCGTCCCGGCCCGCAGCGGTTCGATTCCGCTGGTCTTCCGGATCTACCTGGACCGGGACGGCCAGTTGCTGCAGGAAATCCAGACCGAACTCGACGTGATCGAGACCGCGCGCGAGGTGGCCGGATGACCCGCGAGCTGGCCACCGTTGTCACCGTGGACCACACCGACGGCCTGCGGCGCGTCCACGACCATCGGTACAACCGGGAACGGACCATCCACCTGTGTTTCACCCGCGAGGCTGGCGAGGGTGGCTATCTCGTGCAGGCTTGGGGCAGCGCCTTCCCCGAGGACGGAGGAGGCGGCTATCGCGGACGCCTGACCGACGTCGACACCGTTCACGACTACACCGACATCCTGCGCCGCCGCTGGCAGGACAAACTCATCCAGCACTCCGAACGCCGCGACGGCCGGACGCGCTATCCTTTCGCCGAAAACTGGGACCTGTCCGGCCCGGACGATCACCATCGCCTCGACGAAGTCGGGCTTTCACTCGCCAAAGCCGGCCAAATGCTGTTCACACTTCTGTTCCGCCATGGTGACGAGGGACTGACCGAGATCGCCGATCGGCTCGAGTGCGCGCTTCGGGAAGCCGAGCATGTCATCACCGTGGAATCAGACAAACTCTTCATTCCCTGGGGAATGCTCTACACCACCCCGCGCGAAGCCGACAACCTGTCGAGCCCGGACGCCACCTGGTCACTGGACGGATTCTGGGGCTACCGCCACCTGGTCGAACACGGCTTCTCCCGGCTGCGCGGCTTCGACAGCAGGATCCACCTTACGGCCGATCAAGTAGTGGTCGGGCTCAACGTCGACGAACGAGTCGACGACGCCCATCCCCAGACACCCTGCATCAAAGCGGTGATCGATTTCTTCGAATGCCGCACCAACACAGTCGTCCGGCGGAACAAGGACGAGCTGGCCTGGGCCATCCAGCAGCCCGAATTCGCCGACCACATCACCTATTTCGGCTGTCACGGCGAAGTCAGCGGTGACGGCACGCACACCGGGCCGCCGTATCTCAGGCTGCAGGACGACGAAGAGATCCACGGCGCCGAGCTGATCGGCTGGCTCACTCACCGGCCGCTGCCCACGAGGCCATTGGTGTTCATCAGCGCTTGCCAAGGCGGGCAACTCTCGTCCAAGTTCTACCGCGCGTTCGGACGCGACCTGCTCGACCACGGGGCCCGCTGCCTGGTCGGCCCTCAGATCGACCTGCCGAGGGCGTTCGCCCGTGAATACACGACGCGCCTGTTCGAGGCCTTTCTCCAGCCCGAGACCAAGCTCGGTGACGTGATCCGGAATCTCGCGCGCACCTTCGCCGACGACTACCGCAATCCACTCGGCCTGATCTTCTCACTCTACCGAGGAATGGACGTTCATCTGTGGAACGCACAATGACCCCCAGTGTTGTCGTGCTCGACCTCGACGAGCGCGGCGACCTGGTCGACCCGCGCACCGGCGAGCCGCTTCCACCAGTCGCCGTCCACGGCTTTCTCGCTGAACGGCTCGAGGTGCCGAGCACCGCCTCCGACATCGTGGTCTTCGTGCACGGCTGGCAAAACAGCCGCAAAACCGCCGAAGCGCGGGGCAGGCAGTTCTTCACGCTGGTGGAAGACACCTACGAAACCCAGCGCGACCGCTACCAGGAGCTCAATTCGTGGTCCGGGCATTACGTGATCGTGCGATGGCCGTCGAAGAGCAGCCCCTTCCGCCGCGGATACCGGCGCATCCGAGATCGCGCACACGAGATGACGGTGAACGGCCGCGCCGCCGATGTGATCGCGCAGCTTCTCGGGTACCTCAACGCGAGCCGACGTCAGCCGAGTGGCCCGCCGACCCTCCGCACCGCGGACGGTCAGTACCTTCACTGTGTCGGGCACTCCTTCGGAGGCAGGTTCGTAGTGGAAGCAGCGCAAGCCGCCGCCGACAGCCGCCCGGCGGTCATGGGCTGGAACCGCGCGGATCCACGCTACCCATTCGCACTCGATACCCTGCTGGTCTTCCAAATGGCCGCCTCGCCGGACATCTTCACCACCAGATTCGAACGGATACTGCACGACGCGCCCATCAACGGGCCCATCGCTCTGACGCGCTCGATCGCGGATCGGGCGACCGGGCTATGGCACCGCCTGGCCGAAGGCACCCCAGGTATCGGCCACGTAGGCGCCACCGAGCCCGCCGACCACATCGGAACCGTACGGCTACACGATCTGACAACGAGCTACCACTATCAGGAGGTCGGTAGCCGCATCGTCAACGTCGACGCCACTTGGCGGTATCGCCGAGGCCGGTACTGGAACCCGGCCGGCGCGCATTCCGATATCTGGTACCCCGAATCCGCCCACCTGCTTCTTTCCCTTGCCGCCCTGGCACGCTGAATCTGGACGAACCAGGCAGGATCATCGTCGTGGCACACAAGAGCATCGTTGCGAGAGTTGGCTAGGGGAGGAGGGACGTACGTTTCCCGGTCCACTAGAAGACGTCGAGTGGTGCACACGTGACTTGGGCCGAGATACGGAAGATCGACGGTCATGTCCAGCAGCACCTGGTCGGGCGTGTAACCGTTGTGATACCCGTTGCAACGTCTGTAAACAAGTCAGCGACTAGTGGATATGCCGCGTCTCGTGTTGTTCCGGGTTTCTCTGCTGGCTCTCGTGGCTGTGCTAGTTGTGGTTGGTTGGGGCTTGCGGGGGGAAGGGGGCTTGCAAACCGCTGCAAACCTCGCTCAGTTGGCAGCGTTGGTGCTGGCTGTACCGGCGGTGGTAGCGCAGTTGTCGATATGGCGCCGCGCGCCTGCACCGACTCAGGCTGCGATTGAGTCTCTGGCCACGGCGGTTGCGGCCCAGTGGCAGAGCGAAGCGTTGATCCGTAGCTTGGATGACCCCGACCCAATTCCGGTGTGGTGGTGTACGACAGCGCGGAGCGTGGCTGATCACCCAGTAAACACCGGGCCGGCCTTGAAGGCGTGCGCTGACGACATCGCTACCCTGGTGAAAAGTTTCCGCGAACTGCGGCGTTCACGACTGGTGATCCTGGGCGAGGCAGGCACGGGCAAGACGACGCTGGCGGTGCAGTTGGTGCGGGAGTTGCTTTCCATGCGAAGCTCGGGCGAACCCGTGGCGGTCCTGTTATCGGTTGCGGGTTGGGACACCGCTGTCCATCCGGATCTGCGGTCGTGGACTGCTGCCAGGTTGAGGCAGGACTACCCGGCACTCAGCGCGCCCGAGTTCGGCAAGGATGCTCCGGAAAGGCTCATGGCCGAGGGGCGTGTGCTGCCTGTGCTGGATGGCCTGGATGAGATGCGCGCGCCGGCGCGCGCGAGTGTGTTGGAGGCGTTGAACCGGTCGCTGGCGAGAGAAGATCAGTTTGTCGTGACGTGCCGGACCGCGGAATACGAGGCGGTTGTGCGAGCTACGGGGGTAGTGCTCAAATCGGCCCTGGTCATCGAGCCTGAGCCGCTCAGTTCTCAAGCTGTAGAACAGTACCTGGCGCGTTGTCTGCCGCCCGGACATGCGCCGCGGTGGCGGGACGTTCTAGATGATCTGCCGATCACGACTGCCTTGGATCTGTGGCTAGCGAGGATAGTCTATGCCGATCGGAAGATTGATCCGGCGCGACTGGGGCAGTTCACCACCGCGTACCAGCGACGTGCGCATCTACTGGACAACTTCATCCCTGCTGTGATTGCCGCTCGTCCGCCCAGTCGTAACGGACGGGATATTTTTCGGCCGAGGCGCGCATGGAAGCCTGACGATGTGCGGCGCTGGCTGACGGCTCTGGCGTGCGGAATGGTCACGGCCGGAACTCCTGATTTCGCATGGTGGCGGTTGGCTCGGCACGCTGGCGGACTCACTCGGCGGCACGGGGTTGTATTGGGAGCCATAGGCGGCGTGGCGGCGGTATCGACCGGGACAACTCTTTACGGAGCGTTGGTCACAGTCTTGAGTAAGTCGCCCTTGAGTTTCCCAATAGCGGTGTTCCAGCAACTGATCTACTACTTGCCGCTGGGCATCGTTGCCGGAGCAACGATAGGCGCGACCCTGCCGTCGTGGGCGAGACAGACGCCAGGACACGCGGACTTCAAGCTCAGTCAGGCCAAGCTGACCGAACGAGTGGTTCGCTGGTGGCCGTGGGCCGTAGCCCTAGCCGTGTACGTCACTGACATGCTCACGCTGGTCCCTCCAAGACTTGCTCTGTTCTTTGCAGTGTTCGTTTGGTTCTGTGCTGGACTTGCAGCAATGTTCATTGCGTTGGTCGAGACGCCGACACGCGCACATGGCGCGGGTACGCCGCAGAGCACGTTGCGTGGTGACCGTCGGCTGACAACGGTTCGTTTCTGGGCGGGAGCGACACTGCTCGGCATCGGACTGGGTTTCGGAAAGGACTTCAGCCTAGTAACCTTCTTTCTGCTCGGCGGCTTACTCGCAATGGGTACCGGACGGCACCATGCGTGGCTCGCCTACCAGGTGACACTGAGACGACAGCGAAAGCTGCCCCGCAACCTGATGGCGTTCCTGGACGATGCTCATCGTCTCGGCCTTTTGCGAACAGTCGGGCCGCTCTACCAGTTCCGGCACTTGGCGCTGCGCGACCATCTATCGCAGAGAAGCACGGCACTGGACTGAGGGTGAGAAAGGCTGGATCGCAGGGGTACCATTGCATCCACGGTCGATTCCTGACGTACGTGGAGTATCGGAGCGGGCTCCACAACTCCATGGCGCGCCGCGTCGGCTGAGACTTCGTGATGGGCATGTTGCCAAGGTTGCCCACCAGCCAGCGGTCGGTGGGGGATCGCGCTGCGGGCGGCGGTTCGTGAGCGGCGTGACCAGCACGGGGAGCGTCGGCTTCGGGGCCTATCGAGTCCTCGGTCCTGTGGCACCGGGGTTAAGGCGTGTCGTGGGCACGTTTTCGCCGTTCTCGGGTGATTCGCTCGAGTGTGGTGACGTCGGTGAGCCAGTCCGCGGTGTGTGGTTCCGTCGCTGTTGAGGTGTGGTCGCGGGGCTGTTCTGGTGCTGGCCAGAACTGGATGAGGAACTTTTCGATGCCGTGGATGGGCTGGTCTCCGGCGGTGGTCGCGGCGTTGTCGAGCATGCGTCTGGTGGTGTCGCGGTCGGCTGTGTGGGCGCGTACGTGGTACGAGCCTGGTGTTTCGAGGTCGAAGGTGCCGAAGACTTCTTCGCGTGCGGGGTTCAGGATATTGAGGAGGCCGCTGGAGAAGTGGCACTGCCGCTGTTGGTGAACTTCCCAGGCGGGGCCGGGAGGAGGCGGTGGCGTGGTCCACCGCTGAAGCAGCGCTTCGGGGACGTGCCATTCCCCCGAAGCGCTGCAGACAGCGATCTGGTTGCCGGTGGTGAGCAGCCAGTTATGCCATTCCCGGTCGTTTCCCCACTCGGTCAAGGTTTTGTTCACCGTGGGGCTTCCGGGTCGTCGCCCACCGTGAACGGGCCTTCGAACTGCTCACCCGGCTCGGCAGACCCATGTTGTGGTCGGCCTGGCTGGACTGGTCCG